>NZ_JAIUMX010000003.1:0-100476 GCF_022565315.1 Cyclonatronum sp.
GCCTACGGTCTGCCGCCGGTCATGATGAAAATTGTGGGCTTCCTGAAGATCGCTTTGGCTACGGTTCTGCTGCTCAGCATCTGGTCGCCTGCCCTTGCAGTACCTGCCGCAGGCGGCATGGCGCTGCTCATGGTCGGCGCCCTGCTGATGCATGTGAAGGTGAGCGACCCGGTAAATAAGTCGGTCCCTGCTCTGGCCATGTTAGGGCTGTCGCTGCTGGTTGTTTTTTTGAACTGAGGGAAGCGGATTGGTTGAAACGCGGAATATTTGGATTTCGTGATGACACCAACCCACTGATTCAGGGCCCTAAGTCTTGCTTTGCACGAATGCGGTAAGGTCTGCATTAATTTTGCAATATCCTGACTTTGGGCTTTGTATGCCTGACTGTTCATGTGTTATAGACATAAAGCTTGCCTTAATTGATTAAGTCGTGGCAAAGTCACGGATTATCACCCTTGCCGGCAGTGTTCTCTCCGGAAGAGGGCGAGTTTTTTTTCTTTTTATCCTGATAGTTGTACAGTTTTGCCCGTGATTTTTTTTCTTCCCGCTGAAAGAAAGCAACTATTTTTTCCAGGTCGTTATCAAATCGGGCTGATATTTGCTCACGTGCCTTACGTACTTCTGTGATTACTTCATCTTCTGCCATTGGTCAGTATTTTAATTCTTCGGGTGTACAAATTGTTGGGAGTGATAAGTCTTTGCTTTGGGCAAGGACTTCAAGCTTTGAGCGGATTGATGCATTAGCAATATGCCTGAAGTTCCAGGTGATAATGAAATCAAGTTTATGAACGCTCGCAATAGCTATGTGTAATGCATCAATTTTTGCTTGGGTTGGAAACGGAGTTTCCTTCACAAGAAATTCTGCAAAAATGCGGGCTTCATCAGTAACAGCTAAAGTTGGAATTCTTTTTAAAATTTGTAATCGCCTTTTTGCCGCGATTGAATCTCCTCCAGCGGCTTCAATTAATACAGGCTGCGAAATATATAGTTTATAGTTTTGCCGATACTCTTCCCACCAATCCTGAGTAAGTTGCTGTCGTGCAGCTGTCACGAGGTCTCTTGAACTTCTGCTCGTCAGGTAACTTACAAAAGAAGTTTCAATATAAATGGAATGCTTCATCAGAACTTAGTAAGATTCCGTTCATGCCAGGTGCTTTGGTTTTTTGCCTGCTTTGAAATTAGATGGACTTAGCCAACTATGCAAAAGAAAGTTGATTATATCCGGAGATACATAATCCAATAACAAAAGCCCGCAGGAGACAGACTCCCGGCGGGCTTTTATACTTTCGGGCGGGATGGATTCAGGCGCTGAGGCCATTAACTCCCGCTCAACAGACTAAGGATTAATTTAGTCTTCCTTCAGAATGCGCTTGAGGTCTTCGAGACCGCTGCGTACGGCTGCAACTGAATCGTCGAACAGCTTCTGCTCGTCGGCATCGAGCTCAATTTTAACGATTTCTCTGATACCTTCACGGTTCAGCTTCACAGGCACGCCGATGTAGATATCTTCGTGACCGAACTCACCGGTGAGCCATGCAGAGCACGGGAAGATGCGGTTTTCGTCGAGGGCAATGGCTTCTGCCATTTGGGCAGCTGCTGCACCGGGGGCATACCATGCTGAGGTGCCCATAAGGCCGACGAGTTCGCCGCCGCCTACTTTGGCGCGCTCGATGATGGCATTGAGCTTCTCGTCGCTGATCAGCTGACGCACAGGGATACCGGAAACGGTAGTGTAGCGCGGCAGGGGCACCATGGTATCGCCGTGACCGCCGAGAATCTGGCACTGAATGTCTTTCGGAGAAACTTCGAGCTCTTCGGCGATGAACGCGCTGTAGCGGGCGGTATCAAGAATACCGGCCATACCCATAACCTTGCTTGAGGGCAGCCCGGAAGCTTTCCAAGCTACGTAGGTCATGATATCAAGCGGGTTGGAAACCACAATGATGATGGTGTTTGGCGAGTAGGCTACAAGCTGCTCGGTTACGCTTTTCACGATATTGGCATTGATGCTCAGCAAATCGTCGCGGCTCATACCGGGACGTCGCGGCACGCCGGCAGTGATGATACAAATGTCAGAATCTTTGGTGTCCTCATAGTTGCTGCTGCCGAAAAGATGGGTGCTGAACCCGTGAATCGGGGCAGTCTGCCACTGATCAAGGGCACGGCCTTTGGCCGGGTAAAAGGTTTTCTCGCCGTCTTTTCTTTCAAGGTCGATTGCTACAACCTGCTTGGCAAAGTTACGCTGGGCAATGGTGAGGGCTGCTGTTGAGCCTACGTTTCCGCCGGCTCCGACTACTGTAATTTTCATAATATTAACTGAGGTTTAAGGTAAATACTTTGGTTGAAGGGTTGTATTGACATATTGGCCGCCTGCCGGGCTCACTCACGAAGGTCCATGCCCCACATGAGTTTTTCCCGAAGGGTTTCGAAATAGCTGCGGCCGGGAAGTTTAACGAGCTGAATATCAAAATCGCTTCGCTCTATTTGAATATCCAGCGGTTTATTTTCATTAAGGTTAGAAATTTTACCGTCATTCGAAAATAAAATCTGCTGATCTGCGGGTACAGCCGTGATGCGTACGCTGCGGTTGGCAGGCAGCACCAGCGAGCGGGTTGTGAGCGCGTGCGGACAAACCGGCGTGATCACCATTACCGAAACTTCCGGCAGGAGGATGGGGCCGCCGGCCGAAAGGTTGTAGGCCGTTGATCCGGTGGGTGTGGCCACAATAAGGCCGTCTGCCCAGTATTTGTTTACTTTCTCGCCGTCGAAGTACACTTCGAGCGTAATCATCGAAACGGCCGACTGCCGCGTGAACAAAAACTCGTTCAGGGCAAAAACAGGTTCGCAATCGGCATCATCCCCGTTTGTAGCTTTCAGGGTGAAGCGTTTCTCGGTTTGCCAGTTACCGGTGATGAGCTGCCGGATGGCGGCTTCCGCTTCCGGAAGCTGTGTATCGGCAAGGAAGCCGAGCTTTCCGACATTGATGCCGAGGATGGGTTTACCGAGCGGCCCGGTAAGGCGGGCCGTGTGCAGAATGGTACCGTCGCCGCCTACCGAGATTACCACATCGCAGGCTGCGATGGCCTGCTGTTCGGTTTCAAAAGCCTGTACCTGATCAGATGGCGGGGCATCAAGCAGCGTGATGATGCCTTCCTGCGCAAACACCTGCTGACCCTCGCGAACCAGAATATCCCGAATCTGACGCGTCGCGGTGAGGCGCTCAGGCAGGTTCGAGTTCACGATCAGGCAGATGTTCATTTCAAAGCTTTATATTGTAATATGAATTGTGGGAATATACGGAAAAATAAGAGCCTGCGAAAACAAATGGGGCACGAAGGTATTTAAAGAATGCAGCTGCGCTTGAGCTTTAACACAGCTATATGCTGCAACTTCATGCCGCAATTGGGGATAATCGTGCAGACTGCATAAACAGGGTGCTAAAGCCTGAAAACGGGGCTCGCGGAAACCGGTTAACTTATTTACTGATAATTATCCGGATTCCGCCGGCAGCACAGCTGGGCCAACTTAAGTTTTTATGAAAAATTGAGTTTGGGTATATTTGTAAGCTTAATCTGTTTCCGTAACAATCCCTAAAATGCCATTTAGGCCGGAACTGTTAGATGCCTGTGGAAGTGAAACGAACCTGATGTTATTCTGCTCCTGCTGATCTTCTGTAACCACAACACCTTTTATTTTAATGACTACGTTCTATTCTGCCGCTCTTCATACCCGGTTTATTTCCTTTTTTGCCGTACTTCTTTTTATGCTGCCCCTTGCCGAACCCATGCATGCCCGGCAAAACCAGGATCTGATGCAGCGGCGGGCTCAGCAGGTTAACCCGGTTCAGACGCCCTCTTTCGATATGAGCGGGGTAGCCGGCAGCTTTTATTTTCTGGATCAGTTCGGGATTAATCTGGGCATGAGCCGGATGTCGGGCGACGCCATCGACCCGGCAACCTACCGCGTGGGTCCCGGCGATCTGGTCACCATTGTGCTTACAGGCAACCAAAGCGGCACCTTTCGTGGTCTGCACGTGAACCCTCAGGGAATGGTAACCCTGCCGAATGTTGGTTCGGTGCTGGTGAATAATATGCTCATAGAAGAAGCACAGGCCGCTGTTAACGAGCTCGTGCGGCGCTCCTTCCGGGATACGCAGGCTACCTTCACGATTGAGCGCCCCCGGCAGATCACCGTTCACATTGCCGGTGACGTTCCCAATCCCGGCTCTTACTTTATGCCGGCACACACGCGGCTCGATCAGGCTGTGCTGCCCGCCTTTTTTGAGCGGGAGCAGGATGGTGAAGAAGGATCAGCATCAGCTTCACCGGCTGCCCCTTCCTCATCACGGATCAGCACCAGGCCTCAGCCCGATGCAAGCCGGGTGAATGTGCGCAACCCGGCCGAGCTGCCGAACCTCAGCCGCGATTTCATCCTGAACGGGCGGTTTGCCTTCCGAAACATTGAGATCCGCAGAGCCGGCGGCGATACCGTGCATGGCGATCTGGTTTCCTACACCGTAGGCGGCCTGCTCACCGGCAACCCCGAGCTCAAGCACGGTGATGTCGTTCTGGTTCGTAAAAAGCAGGAGTTTGCCCCGCAGGTTTCCGTTTCAGGATCGGTTGTGAGTCCGTTTACAGCTGAATTCCGTGCTGACGACACCATCGAAAGCCTCATCGCCATTGCCGGCGGCTTCACTTTCGATGCCGATACCGAAGCCGTTCAGGTGCACCGCTTCACCATGAACGGCATGCAGCGAATTGAAGTCCGCGACCCCGCTGGTTTCCCGCTGCTGCCAAACGACCGCATCGTAGTGGGTTTCGATGCGGACCGCCGTTCCAATTTCTCGGCCCGCGTTGAGGGGGAGGCCAATCTGCCCGGCGTGTTCCCGATTGAGCGCGGGGTAACAACCGCTGCCGATCTGCTTGAACTTGCCGGCGGACTCAGCCCCAAAGCCAATGCCGGCGCGGCCCGCCTCACCCGAAACAGAGCCTCATGGGAGCGCCTGCCCGACGAACTCAATCCTTTCGCGTACAATGCTGACCGCATCCGCAGGGCTTCTGATCAGCTCGTCGAAGGCTTCGAGTACCTTGAGTTCGAAGACCGCCTGGGGCAGAATTTTGTGTTTATTGACCTCTCCGACCCGGAGCAGCTTGCGACCGTAAAGATTTACGAAAACGATGTGCTGCACATCCCGCGCGATCAGCAGAGTGTTTTCGTGTTCGGTCAGGTAATGAACTCCGGTTTTTACACCTTCACTGAGGGCACAAGCGTGCAGGAGTACATCCGCCGTGCAGGCGGCTTCGCACTGGCTTCTGATCCAGACCGGGTATTCGTAATCAAAGCTGGCAGCAACGCCTGGATGCGACCCTCCGAAACCACGCTTCAGTCCGGCGACCTCATTTTTGTGGACCGGCAGCCGTTCGAATCGCTCGACATGGTTCGGGAAAATGATTTTCGCCGCCGCGAGCTGCGGAACCGGAATATTCAGCTGGTGCTCAGCGGGCTTGCGACCATCACCAGTGTGATTACGGCCTATGTAGCCATCACCCGTTAAAAATCACAAAACGGCTTCATACTTTTCACGGCACCCGGGCTGTTATTGGTCCGGTGGCTGTTTTTGTGCAAACCTTTGTGTACCTTTCCAAAGGTATGTGATTCGAAAACAGCTCAGCTATCATCCATTAAAATAAACTGTTATGAAAAAAATAGTTACGATTCTGCTTCTCCTTGGCGCATTCGGCTACTCTCAGGCGCAGGCACAGTACATTCTTGGCGCTTCCTACGAAGTGCGCAGCGATGAGCCCACAACCGGCTTTGGCCTGCACTTTCAGAACAACTTTTCTGTCATTCCCATGCTGCTTGATGTCGGCATCCGTTTTCAGACGAGCTTCTACAACGAGAAATACAGCTTTAGCACCGAAAGTATTTCCTTTGAAAGAGAAGACACTTCCTACGATTTTGGCCTCGGCCTGATTGCAACGGTTGGTGTCGGACTCATCGCGCCGTACGCCGGCGTAGGGCTTGGCTATGAAGTTTTCGACCGTACAAGTACCTTGTTAGGTGTGCCCGGTGTCGGTATAGAAGATCCCGACGGTGATGATTCCGGCCTGTATTACTACGGTGCGATTGGCGCCGGTATCTCGGCCATCCCCTTTGTGAGGCCTTTTGTGGAGTACCGCTACCGTGGCATTTCCGGCAGCGATTTCATGCCGAGCAGCTACGGCACCTGGGCTTTCGGCTTGCAGCTGCGCTTCTGACCGCTGTTTCCGGCTGAAGGAACCTTAGCAGCCGATTTTTTGGAGCCGCGCTTCCGTGTTTTTGGGGCGCGGCTTTTTTATGTTTAGGGTGATGGCTTTCTGCCCCGAAATGCCTCTCCCGGCCAATTAAACTTACCGCATGTCATCTCCTGAAATACAACCCCAAACCGGCTCCTCAGCAGAGCGCTACGCCGACATCGCCCTGCCGATAGCGGTGCGGGAAGTGTTTACCTACGCGC
Source organism: Cyclonatronum sp. (assembly GCF_022565315.1). Classification (NCBI taxonomy): domain Bacteria; kingdom Pseudomonadati; phylum Balneolota; class Balneolia; order Balneolales; family Cyclonatronaceae; genus Cyclonatronum; species Cyclonatronum sp. Next base: position 6,497 of record NZ_JAIUMX010000003.1, read on the forward strand.
TGCCGCCTGCTTTTGCCGCTTCGGTACAGCCGGGGATGCGGGTGTGGGTGCCGCTCAGAGGGCGGATGAACATCGGCATGGTGGTGAAGGTGCACGGCGAAAAACCCGCATTCAAGACCCGGCCCGTAGCGCGCGTGCTCGATACCGAACCGGTGCTCGATGCCGGGCTGCTTTCCCTCACGGAATGGATGCAGCGTTTTTATGTGTGCGGCTGGGGTGAAGTGATTCAGGCGGCGCTGCCCTCCGGGCTCAACTTTTCGGCACAGACTTTTGTGCGGGCCGTGCCACCACAGGAAAAAGCCGTGATCCCCTTAACGCGGCAGGAGCAGCGGATTTATGATGAAATCCGCGAGGTAAAGCGCCTGAGCTGGCGTGAAGCGCGGCAGCGGTGGTCGAATGAGGAGCGTGCCCTCGATTCGGTGAAAAAGAAAGGGCTGCTGCAGCTGTGGGATGAGCCCTCGCTCGATCTTCAGCCGCGCATGGAAAACTGCTGGATATGGGCCAACCCGCAGCGGGAAGAAATTGCGCGCCGGGCGGTAACGGGCCGGCTTAACAAATGGGAAGAAGCCTGGCTGCAGCTGCTCGAGACCGATCCGCTTCCGGCAACGACCGCCGCCCTCACAGCCGCCATGCCCGAGGTGCTTACTGCCTACACCCTCAGCCGTCTGCAAAAAGAAGGCGTGCTGGGCCGGGAGATGCGGGAGGTGCGGCTGCCCGAGCCGGCGTTCGCCTACCGCCCGGAGCAGATTTCCGCCCTCAATGAGGAGCAGCAGCAAATGACCCAAACCCTGATTGAACCGCTGGAAGCCGGGCAGTATGCCAAGTTCCTGCTGTTTGGCGTAACCGGCAGCGGCAAAACGGAGGTGTACATACACCTGATAAAGCGCGCACTCGAGCTGGGTAGTGGCGCACTGGTGCTCGTTCCCGAAATTGCCCTTACACCGCAGACGGTCCGCCGCTTTTATCTCATTTTTGGTCCTAAAATCGCCATCCTGCACAGCCGGCTCAGCGACCGCGAGCGCTACGAAGCCTGGCAGGCGCTGCGGCGCGGGGAGAAGAACATCGTGATCGGCGCCCGCTCTGCGGTTTTTGCACCGATTGAAAAGCTGGGCGTCATCATCATGGATGAGGAGCACGATACTTCCTACTATCAAAGTGACCCTGCGCCCCGCTACCATGCCCGTGAAGTGGCCGCTATGCGTGCCTACCGGGCCGGTGCCGTGCTGGTGCTGGGCTCGGCTACGCCAAGTCTGGTGAGCCTGGTGGAAAGCGGCAGGGGCAGGAGCCGCATGCTGAAACTCTCCGCCCGCCATGCCGGTGCGGTGCTGCCCGAAGTGAAGGTGCTCAACCTCACCGAGTACCGCTTCGCTATGAAAGGTCCGCTGGCCGTGCCCCTGTACAATGCCATCCATGAAGCGGTTGGCCGGGGTGAGCAGGTCATTCTGCTGTACAACCGCCGCGGCTTTGCCAGCTTCATGCAGTGCGAAGCCTGCGGGGAAGTGCCGCAGTGTCCGCACTGCTCGGTGAGCCTCACCTACCACAAAGCACAGCAGCATTTGCGTTGTCACTACTGCGGTTTCGCAGCCTCTGTGCCGGGCAGCTGCCGCTCCTGCGGCGAACCGGGCGGACTCAAGATGCAGGGCAGCGGTACGCAGCAGGTGGAGGAAGAGCTCGGGAAACTCTTCCCGAAACTTCGGGTGATGCGTATGGATCAGGACACCACAAGCCGGAAGAACGCACACGATCAGCTGCTTACGGCTTTTGGCCGGGGTGAAGCCGACATTCTGATCGGCACGCAGCTCGTAGCCAAAGGGCTGGATTTCCCGAATGTGACCGTAGTAGGTGTGGTGAACGCCGATACCGAGCTCGCCTTCCCTTCATACCGAAGCAACGAGCGCATGTATCAGCTGCTGAGTCAGGTCGCGGGCCGCAGCGGCCGGGCAGGGAAAAAAGGCATCGTGTACTTGCAGACCAAGCAGCCGGATCATGTTTCTATCCGCCATGCTAAGAATCATGATTATGAAGGCTTTGCGCGCGCCGAGCTGGCCGGCCGCAAACCGCTGCACTATCCGCCCTATGCGCGGCTGCTGCAGGTCAGTTTTAAGGGGAAGGATGCAACCTACACCCGCCGCACCGCCGAGCATTTTACCGCTGTAATGCAGGGCGCAAAGACCGGTTGGCCCGTGCTCGGCCCTGCCCCTGACGCCATCGAGCGCATGAACGATGAATTCCGCTGGCTCACGCTCATGAAGCTTCCGCCGGGCATCGGCACGGCGCAGCTGGAGAAAGTGTGCGGCTATTTTTGGGAGTGGTTTGAAAAAAACAGGCCCGAAGGTTCGAGCACGGTACGCATCACACTAAGTCATGAGATGCTCTGAGACCGCAGCCCCCGCCCCCGCATCGGGCTGCTATTCCCGCTTTGAAAGATGCCCGTAAGCCTTATATTTAGGCCAAATTATTAACACCCGGAACCCGATTCTTCAAAAGTAAATGTACAAGAGCAGTATTTCCGTATCCCTTGTTTTTGTGCTGTTTATCAGCAGCATGTTTTTTTTCGGATGCCGCAATGCCGAAGTTGACCGCCTCACACAACAGGTGAGTCAGCTGGGGCGGCAGAATGCCGAGATGCGCCGCAGCTATGAGCGGCAGCTGGCCGAAATGCAGGCCGAAGTGGATCAGGCACGCAGTGATGTGGCGGTGCTCGACGAGCTTGGTGATTTTCTGCATGGCGTCCGGGCCCGGCTGCACACCAATCAGGGCGTGATTGAGGTGGAGTTTTATCCGCATGCTGCGCCCATACACGTGCTCAATTTTGTAGCCCGCGCCGAAAGCGGATTTTATAACGGCACACGCTTCCATCGCATCATCCCCGGCTTTATGATTCAGGGCGGGGACCCGAACAGCCGTGATGGCGATTTGCTGCAGATGGGTTCGGGCGGGCCTGTAAACGCCATCCCTCATGAATTCAATGAAATCAGCCACACACGCGGGGTGCTTTCAATGGCCCGTGTAAGCGATAAGAGTATGGGTGCAGGCTCGCAGTTTTTTATCATGCACGCCGATACGCCTCGCCTCGACCGTGAATACACCGTGTTTGGCAAGGTCGTTACCGGCATGGAAGTTGTTGATGCCATCGCAGCGCAGCCGACACACCGCGACGACCCGCGCCTTTCCAATCATCCCCTTGAGCCGATGATTATTGAGCGTATTGAAGTTTTCCGGCAATAAACGCCTATGGAAGCCGATATTGAATTAGCACATGTTATTGAGGCCCTGGTTTTTTCAAGTCCGGAGCCCGTTTCGACGGAGAGTATCCGCAGTATTGTTGCGGCTAAGGCCGAAGGCTTGGAAGTGAGCGATGAAGAAGTGCGTGAAGCAATTACCGGGCTGAATGCAGTTTATGATGAAACCGGCCGCGTTTTCCGTATCAGGGAAATTGGCGGCGGTTTCGCTTTTGCCACCCAAAGTGCCTATCACCCCTGGCTCGAACACATTCAGCACGAAAACACGCTGCGCAAAATTTCGCAGACGGCCCTTGAAACCCTGGCCATTATCGCCTACAAGCAGCCGATCACCAAGCCGGAAGTGGATCACATCCGCGGCGTGGATTCAGGATACGTGGTGAAGCAGCTCCTGGAAAAAGGGCTGATTGCGATTGCCGGCCGAAACGACGGCCCAGGCAGGGCGCTGCTCTACAAAACAAGCAACGGCTTCCTCAGGCATTTCGGGCTCACTGCCATCAGTGAACTCCCGAAACCGCGCGAAATTGAGGAAATTTTGCAGGATGATGATATGGCTAAGCACAGACAGCTTATATTGGAGCTGAAAGCCGGGATGGAAGATGATGACGATAAATCTTAGATGAAGCCCTTACAGGGGGCTTCAATCTGTAATGTAATTTTTTTAAAAGGTGAATTAGTATGGATGAAAAATCCCCGAGAGGTTCCGGCAACAGAACCCGAAAATCAGGTCCCAAGCCCGGACCTAAGAAAGAAGGGGGAGGCACGAAGCGGCAAAGCGCTGACCGGAAACGGGTATTTAAGCGGGATGATGACGAGCCCCAGATGCGCCGCCGGGGCGATTCCAAAGCCGGTAAAAGCCGCGGCCGCAAGCATGAACCGGTGCCAATCTACGACCACGAGGTCCGCTTCGACAAAAACGAGCCCGTACGTCTGAACAAGTATATCGCCGCTGCCGGCGTATGTTCCCGCCGGGAAGCCGATTCCCTCATTGAGCAGGGCAAAGTAACCGTTAACGGCGTGGTAATCCGTGAGATGGGCCAGAAAGTGATGGTGAAAGACAAAATTTTGGTTGACGGCCAGGAAGTGCGGCCGGAAGAGTTTGTGTACATTCTGCTCAACAAGCCGAAAAACACCATCAGCACCACCGACGACGAGCGGGACCGGCGCACCGTGCTCGATGTAATTGAAAAAGCCACCGGCAAGCGCGTGTACCCCGTGGGCCGCCTCGACCGCAACACAACAGGGCTGATGCTGCTCACAAACGACGGCGAGCTCGCCCACCGGCTGATGCACCCCAGCTACAAAATCCGCAAGGTGTATCAGGTTGAAACCAACATGGTTTTATCGGATGAGCAAATCACGGCCTTACGCAACGGCGTGCAGCTCGAAGACGGCCCGGCAAGGGCTTATCGGGTTGATCGTCATCCCGTACTTGCAAATGTCATACGAATGTCTATTATTGAAGGACGCAACCACCAGGTTAAGCGCATGATTTCGGCTGTTAACGCGGAAGTAATTTCCCTTAAAAGAGTTATATATGCCGGCCTGGAAATAGATGACCTCAGATCAGGTAAATGGCGCAGTCTTTCCCGCAAGGAAATATTTCAGCTGCGTCAGCTGGTTAAATTACTGGATAAAAAAACGCTGAATTTATGAAATATAGCTCGATAAAAAAGGAATCAGGCGCAATAACCGCAGCAGACGGCCTGAAGATTGCTTATGATATGTATCTTCCTTCAAACGCAGTTAACTCTCTGCCCGTAGTTTTACTCCTTCACGGTTTCAAAGGCTTTAAGAGCTGGGGCGCTTTCCCGGATGCCTGTTTTGAAATGGCCAGAAGCGGTTGTGCGGTAATTGCCTTCAACTTTTCGCATAATGGCACAGAAGGGCACTCCGATGAGTTTACCCGGCTTGATTTATTTGCAAAAGAGACTTTCTCGCGGGATCTCGAAGATGTGCGCGCTATTATTGATGCGCTTCAGACCCAAAAAATTAAAACCGGCTCAGCTACTCTCGAAACGGATGAAGTAGCCATTATTGGTCATTCCAGGGGCGGGCACACCGCCATTGCCGCCGCTGCCGAGTTTACGGAGGTGAGCACAGTGATAACCTGGGCCGCTGTAGCCGATTATACCAAGCATTTCACCGAAGAAATGAAAAAAGACTGGCAAACCAAAGGGTACACGGAGGTTCTCAATACGCGGACCGGGCAAACCATGCGGGTTGATAAAATTGTTTTTGACGACCTCATGGAAAATTCCGGTCAGCTCGTGGCGTCAACCCGGGTGCAAAGCCTGATGATTCCCTGCTGTTTCATACACGGTACGCAGGATCAGGCGGTGCCCATGCGTAACAGTGAGCTGCTGTATCAGGTGTGCCGCAGCCCTGAAAAAGAGCGCATTATGATAAACGGTGCCGACCATACCTTTGGTTGCAGCCACCCCTGGAATGAAGACGACATCCCGGCGCACTTCCTCACGGTAGTCGATAAAACGGTGGAATGGCTGGAAACCTATTTTATCAGCCACAACCTGTAAACCAGCCGGGCAGGCACCCCGGCTGTTGGTAAGCCGGCATTGCCGCGCCCGGCGGCACCTGTACCGGAGACGTCCGCATGTTTCTGAAACCTGTACTGATTTTCCTGCTGCTATCAGCACCGGCTGAATGGCAGGCAACGCTGTCCGGCCCGCTTGTGCCTGCTGCGGCTGCCGGAATACCCCATGTTGTTGCTGAAGCAGTGCAGCCCATTCAGGAGGAAGAACCTGATCAGTACCGCTTTCTGCTGCTCAGGCAGGATTTTATCAGTGATGTACAGCAGGCAACGCAGCTGCTGTACAATCAGCAGTTCGATGAAGCATCCTCCCTGCTTTCTGCGTGGTTCGCATCCGAACAGGCCCGGCCGCTTGCCCTGCTTTGGGATGCGCTGCCGCTGTGGTGGCAAATCCTCTCCGACCTTGAAGCACAACAACACGACGATGCCTTTGTCGGGAAGATGGAGCAGGCTATCCGGGCTTCAGATCTGATGCTGCGCCGGGACCGGCATAACCTCGATGCCCTGGTTGTGAAAACGCTTGCCAATGGTTTTCTTGCTCGTCTTCACGCAAACCGGGGCTCATGGTACCGCTCGCTGGTACACGGCAGGCAGGCCATCAATCTGCTGAACGGTATTGAACAGCTTTACCCCGAACTGCCGGACATACAGTTCGGCTTAGGGCTTTACAGCTATTTCACCGCGTATTTCCATGAACAGTACCGCCTTGTGCGGGTTGTTTCATGGATGGTTCCTGCCGGTGATATGCAGGAAGGGTTAAGCCGTTTGAAAACGGCTGCGGACGAAAGTGCCTTTATGATTCCGGAAGCCGTTTATTTTCTGGCTCATATTTACCTGCACTACGAGCAGCAGCCTGAAGTGGCAGAGCTGTACCTGAACCGCCTTTTAGAGGAATACCCGCACAACCTGTTCTTTAACCGGCTCTTATTACGCAGCTATTACCGGCAGGGGCGTCTTTATGAAGCCCTGCAGTTCAGTGAGCAGATCCTGGAGCGCGCCGACCCCTCTACGGCACCCGCAACACTCGAAGAAGTGTACACCATGCGTGGTTTTATCTACTACCGAAGAGGGCGCCTTGATCTTGCGGAGTCCTGTTTCCTGAAAACGCTTGCGTTAGCGCCGCAGCTTGAAAAAGGCGATACCCGCGCGCAGCAGCTGCGTGCACGTTATCAGCTCGGGCGGCTGTATGAACGGCTGGGCCGCCGCGACGAGGCGCAGCAGCAGTTCCGCCATATTGTTTCGCTCCGAACGGATTCACCGGTTAAAAAGCAGGCCCGGCGCCATCTTGATTGATCTTGCTTCCGGTGTGTATCATATTTCCTTTTACCTTACATCCGGCAGCCACATTTTTAGCACTTTGCTAAGTTCGGCGGTTTCTATCGGTTTGCTCAGGAAGTAGTTCATCCCGCTTTCCATTGTATAGGCCTGCTCATCTTTCAGTACGCGGGCCGTGAGGGCGATAATCGGCACCTTGCTGTTATATTTGCGGATAGTGCGGGTGGCTTCCAGGCCGTCCATTTCCGGCATTTGCACATCCATAAAAATGATATCCGGCTTGTGCAGGGCGGCAAGCTCCACCCCTTCACGGCCGTTGCCTGCTTCTATGATGGCGGCATTCGGGTATAAGCCGCTTATCAGTGATCTGAGCAGGATGATGTTCATTGGTACATCATCAACAATCAGGATTTTTGTTTTCCCCGATACTAAAGTTGCCTCACCGTACAGATCCGGATCCCGGGGTGCTTCAGCCGCAGCTGTTTTTACGGCTATGCCTGAAACGGGCGAATCTGTGGCTTCGGTTTCGTTTTCAATGCGCAGCAGGATATCAAGCAGTTCCTGCTTTTTAACGGGCCGGCTCAGATGGTAGCGGATTCCAAGTTCCTGCTGCTGCTGCTCATTTTCCGGGCCAAGGGGACCGTTGTAAAGCATCACAACAATAAGCTTGTCCGCGTCTATATTCATTTTGTGGCGTATGATGCGAACCGTGTCGAAGCCGTCTATGTACGGCATATCGTAATCCACAAACAGCAGGCCGTAATTTTTGCTTTCAATCATGTTCATTGCCTCGAAACCGTTTGGGGAACATTCAGCATCAATATTCCAGTACTGCAGGTACTGCTGTAACAGGCTGCGGTTGGCTGCATGTTGGCACACAACCAGAACGTTTTTGCATATAGTGTTCCCGAATACCGCCTTTTGGTACATCTCAGGCAGGGAGCAGCTGCTTTCGAAGGTGAAGAAAAACCTGCTGCCCTTGCCGGCTTCGCTTTCCACTTTAAGAGAGCCGCCCAGTTTTCCGGCAAGCAGTGCGCTGATTTTGAGGCCCAGACCGGTGCCGCCGTATTTGCGCGTGGTTGAGGTATCGGCCTGTGAAAAAGCTTTGAACAGCTTTTCCTGTTGTTCAGGGCTGATGCCAATACCGGTGTCGCGAACGGATATTTCGAAGCGGGCACGACCGCTCCCTGTTGGTTCATGGGTTACAGTAAGTTCGATTTCCCCGCTTTCCGTAAATTTGACCGCATTGTTGAGCAGGTTGATGCAGATCTGCTTCAGGCGAACCGGGTCGGTTTCGATCATTTCCGGAAGACCGGGCTGAATGTTGAGAATGAGTTCGAGCTTTTTGGCAGCAGTCTGATAACTGACGATATCACAGCTTTCTTCCACACATCTGCGCAGGCTTGTTTTGATGATTTCGAGCTCAAGCTTGCCGGCTTCGATTTTCGAAAAATCGAGTATGTCGTTGATAACTTCCATCAGAGCTTTTCCGGAAAGCTGTACGTTCCGGGCGTACTGCTGCTGTACGGTATCCAGCGTTGTGCGCTGCAGCAGTTCGGTGAAGCCGATAATACCGTTGAGAGGAGTACGTATTTCGTGGCTCATATTGGCCAGAAACTCGGATTTGGCTTTGTTTGCCACTTCTGCAAGCTTGCGCGATTCCTGAAGGCTTTCCAGCAGGCGGCTGCGCTGAAGTGCGCTCGCGATACTGCCTGCAAAGCTCAGCAGCAGGGCCTGCTCGTTCCGGTTCCAGAGCTCACTCACATGAAGCCGGTCGAAACCAATAATGGATATGGTTATGCCGTCGATCACGATTGGTGCCAGTATCATCGCTTTGATACCCTGCTGATCCATCACATCGGCTAAGATGCCATCCCCCTGCAAGCTGTTTCTGAGTACCTGATAGGTTTTGCCGCTGTTTAGGAGCAGGGCAGCTTCCCCAAGGAGTTTTAGAGGGACCTGCTGCAGATGTGCATGGCCGTTTACCGGGGGGCGGCCATCGGTGTAGCACTCAAAAGTGTGCCGGGCAAACAGCCCCTGTTCGTTTTCATGAAGGTCAAACACATAGGCCTGCTCTGCCTGTAATGCTTTGCTCACGAGCATTAAAGAGTCGCGAAAAGCTGTTTGGGTATCCGGGTTGGAGAGCAGTCCGGCTGTGGCTAAAGCAATAGCCTGCAGCATTTCCTGATTGCGGATCAGATTACGCTCGTCTTTTTTCTGTTGGGTAATATCTGTAAGAATCAGCAGGATGTTTCCGCTGTCGAGGGCTACAGCAGAAACAGAGAGTGTTTTTACAGCACCGTTTCGGGTGCGGATGTCCAGCTCCAGCATAATCGTTTTATTGCTGAAAACTTCCCTGATGGATTCCGTGATGCGTTCTGCTTCGCTTTCCGGCAAAAATTCAAATACAGTCAGGCCCGGAATCTTACTGTTTGGGTACCCGGTGATGGATGAAACAGCTGGGTTTACTTCCAGAATTTTACCCTGCCGGCTGATAACCACAATGCCATGTGCCGCCGACTGTATGTAGGATTTCCATTTCTTTTCTTTGGCTTCGAGGGCCGTTTCATACTGTTTTCTTTCGGTGATGTCGCGGATGTTTGCAAAGGTAAATCGCACCCGGTTTTCCCTGTCGGTGAGCTTACTGAAAGAAACGAGTACCGGAAACTGACTTCCGTCTTTTCGGCAAAAGCTGAGTTCAAACGTTTTGCCGCTGCTGTGTGGTACCAGGGTTTGCTGCAGTACGGCCGTAATGTGCTCTGTGTGCTCTTGCGGCCAGTAAGGGAAGGGCTGTGTTCGGCCGATGAGCTCATCACGGCTGAATCCGGTCATTTCACAAAAAGCTTTGTTCACTTCAAGCTGAACCCTGCCGGCATCAACGAGCGAAAAACCGTCTGACATATTTGCCAGTACCTGCTTGGAAAATTGCTGTTCCTGCCGGATGCGCTCCTTATCGGCTTCAAAATCGGTTACGTCCTGAAAAGCGCCGATCAGGTGCGTTACGTTGCCGTCTTTTACGATCGGATAGCCGGATGCCCGTACCCAGCGCTCGCGGCCTTTAGCCGTAATAAACCGGCATACCTCGTCGTAGGGCTCCATTTCTTCAATGGCCTTGCGCACACATTCGCGGATTCGGGGCTGATAATCCGGATGATAAAAGCTGATGCCATCCAGCAGCATGATGTCGGTGCCCTTTTCTACTTCATGAATCCGGTACACTTCGTCGGTCCATGAAAGCCGTTCACTTTGCAGGTCCAGCTCCCAGGCACCGAGGCCTGAAAGCCTTTGTGCATCATTAAGTAAAATGGAGGTGCGCTCAAGCTCGCGCATGGCAGCTTTTTTCTCGGTGAAATCGAGCCCGTTACACTGAATTTCGAGTACTTTTCCTGCTTCATCCTGAATGCTGGAAAACTCCCACAGGATGGAAGCCTTGCCTGAATCCGAAAGGGATTTGGCAAGCTCGAGCTGAATCACGCTGTCGGGTTTTTGCCGGAGTGTTTCCAAAGCTTCGAGATATTTCGGGACATCTTCCTCAACAACGGACACTCTGAATTCCTGCCCCGCCACTTGCTGAGCTGTTTCGGATACGCGGTACTGATTGCCGAATACGGCCATGAATTTCCGGTTTGCATAGGTGATGCGCCCCGAGGCATCCATGCGCACGATGAAGCTGTTCTGTGTTTCAAGCAGGGCTTTGAGGCGGCGTTCGCTTTGCAGGGCTTTCTCTTCGGCATCTTTGAGCGGGCTGATGTCTGAAATAATGCCGTCGAGCCGCAGGGCCTGCCCGTGCCCGTCCAGAATGATCCGCCCCTGATTCCGGACCCATTTTACCGCTCCGCTCTTTGTTTTTATGCGGTAGGTTTGGTCGTAGGTACCCCGCTGCTCCAGATCTGCCATGATGCGGCTATGGGCTTCATCATCCTCCGGGTGAATGCACTCGGCCCAGAGCTGCGGGCGGCTGTACCAGGTATCGGTACTGTAGCCAAATAATGCTTCCGCAGAGGGGCTGATCATGCGCAGGCTGTAGTCGGGCAGGGTTACAGACCATACCACATCGGTCAGTTCATTGAAAACACTTCGCAGCTTTTCACGTGAATCAGCCAGCTCAAGCAGCAGGCGTTTGCTTTGGTCGATATCCTGAACGATGCCGTAATAGCGTACAATCCGGCCGTTTTCCGTAACCGGTGTGCCGGTTGCCCGAACCCATTTTGTTTCACCGGTTTTTTGTGGAATGATCTGAAGCTCCAAATCGTAAGACACGAGCTCGGCAGCGGACTTCTCAGAGGCTTTCAGCAGCCTTTCCTGACTTTCCGGGGTGAATAAGGAGAGCATGAAAGGCTGATCGATAAGGGTGTCCCTTTCGAGTTCGAACAGATCATAAAGGGTTTCATTCCAGATGATGGCATCATGCTCCGGCAGGAATTCCCAGCCGCCAACCCTTGCAACGCGGTTGGTTTCATTCAGAAAGCGGCGGGTGCTAAGCAGCTCTGCCTCAGATTTTTTCCGGGCCGTAATAACTTCTGTTGTACCGATAACACGGATGAATGCTCCTTCCTGGAAAATTTTTATCGCTTTACTGTGGTGATATTCTTTGGAACCGTCGGGTAAAAGAACCCGGTATTCGATGTCGAAGGGCACGTTATCCGAGAGGAATTTTTCAAGAGCTGTTTCCACAGCGGCCTTGTCGTCAGCATGGAGCATGGAAACCCAGTTTTCATACTGAAAGCAAGGTTTATTATCGCTTTGAAGTGTTTTTAGCAGGTAATCACTCCATACGATGTTTCGGGTTTTGGCATCCATTTTCCAGATACCGATGCCGGTTCCCTGAAGTACGGCGTCAAGTTCTTCATTTACCTGCCTTACCTGTTCCCTCACCATATCCAGTTTTTTGCTGTCGTTGTGCTGCCGGGTGATGTCGAACAGGATGCCGTCTGTGATAAGCGGGTCGTTGCTCTGTGGGTGAAGAACCCTGCCTTTTTCAAGCAGCCATCTGATGCTGCCATCTTTATGCATTACGGGATAACTTATTTCGTAGCTGCCGCCGGCCTGTACGGCCTTGTGTAATTTGATTTGTGTGGCTTCAAGCGAATCAGCGGGGATGAGGGTGTCGAAAGCGCTGCGATTTGCGCCTAAGAAAACTTCCTGATCAACTCCGACGAGTTCCTGCATGCCGTCGCTGAGGAAGAGAAACTCCCGCGGCTGATCGTACCGGCAGCGGAACGCTACCCCGGGGATGTTTTCCATCAGGGAGTGAAGCTGATCCCGGCTTGCCTGAAGCTCATTTTCCGTTTTAACCCGTTCGCTGATATCTTCAATAAACGACCATATCTGCTTTTTCCCGTCTTCATTTTCGGTTACAAAGCCCCTCAGCTCGACCGGGTAGCGGCTGCCGTCTTTCCGGATGTATTCTTTGCGAAAGGTTTCATAGCGCCCGCTTTCTTTCATCTGTTCCAGCGCACGTTCTTCCAGCGGGCGGTATTCGGGAGGTGTTGTATCCCAGTAGGAAAGCTGCAAAAATGCTTCACGGCTGTAGCCGGTGGGTTCGAGCAGTTTGTCGTTCACAAATATGAATGCACCGGTCTCAAAATCATTGAGCGCAATGCCGATGGGGGAGGCAGCATAAAGGGTTTCAAAAAGCTGCAGCTGCTTTTGTGTACCGGGTGTTGCGGCACCGCGGTCGGTTGCCTTACGTACACAGCCGATCAGCTGTGGCGCGTTTGGGTCAGCTGTGGGGTGCATCCTGCCTTTAAAGCTGAAACGCTGCCAAACCTGATCAGCGGAAATGAAAGCGGCTTCGAAAACGAAAGGATCATCTGTACCAGAGGATAAAAATGAATCAAGAGCAGCCTGCAAAATTCGGCGGTCGTTCGGATTAATAATGTCGGTCCATTCCGGAAGGTCCTGTACTTTCGCAGCTTCCCCGTATCCAAGCCACTGCCAGAAGGTGCTGCTGAACCGGAGGTCGTTTTTGTTTTCAGGATTCCAAATCCAGATACCGTCAAAAGTAAGGTCGAACAATAAGGAGGTAATGTCGCTGCAATCAGTGCTAAGGTGTGCAGGCTCTTTATCCGGGTGATTCATTTTTAATTTCTTTATAGCAGGATGCTACGTATAAACCATTATTTTTGGAGAAGAAGCTGGTCTTAAATAAAAAAAGAGGCTTGTTTAGTCTATCAATCTAAGTAAAAGCACTTAAATATTCATGCTTGTAAAAATCGGATTCGGAAAATAATTCGTTTAGCATAGAGCTGTAAACAAGCCCAAAAAAAAGGCATCCGCGCTTTGTTGCGCGGATGCCTTTTGTGTTTCGTTGTGGTTAGGGCGCTCAGGGTGCCGGATACACAAAACTTGCCTGCAAGCCGAGTGGTATGCCGATGGCCCAGTACGCCAGCAGGAAGATGGTCCAGGTTACCAGAAAGATGAAGAAGTACGGCAGCATCATCGAAACCAGGGTGCCGATACCGGTTGACTTCACGTATTTTTGGCAGAAAACCACCACCAGCGGGAAATACGGCAGCAGCGGAGTGATGATGTTCGATACCGAATCACCCACGCGGTAGGCGGCCTGTGTAAGGTCAGGCGAGATGCCAAGACCCATGAGCATGGGCACGAAAATCGGAGCAATCAGCGCCCATTTGGCCGAAGCCGAACCTACGAGCAGGTTCACAAAAGCTGTAAGTAAAATGATGCCCACAATAGTGATTGCTCCCGGCAGCTGAAGCTCCTGGAGGAAATTGGCGCCTTTCAGGGCAATCAGAATTCCGATGTTGGATTGCGCAAAAGCGTCGATAAACAGGGCACAGAAAAAGGCCATTACCATGTAGTAGGCCATAGTACCCATCGCCTTGCTCATGCTGTCAATCACGTCTTTCGATTTGGTGAAGGTGCCCGACATGTAGCCGTACACAATACCGGGCAGGGCAAAAAAGATGAAGATAAGCGGCACAATCATCTGCATGAGGGGCGCTGAGAAAGAAACCAGCGACATCTGATCGGGGTTGGCCATATCAGGGCCGCGCAGGGCGGAGTCGCCGGGGATAGCCCAAAAAACCAGCACGGCAATAGCAGCAAGCATGGCAAAGGTCGCCGCCCAGAACGCACGGCTTTCTTTCGGCGAAACGGATTCCAGTTTTGGGAGGTCATCTTCGTCCGCATCAACCTCAACACCCTGAAGCCGGGGCTCCACAATTTTATCGGTGATATACCAGCCCACACCTACAATAAGGAAAGAAGAAAGCCCGGTAAAAAAGATGTTGTTGAGCGGGTTGAGCTGAATGTTGGGGTCAAAAATCTGTGCGGCACTTTGAGTGAAGCCCATCAGCAGCGGATCAATGCCGGAGGGTACAAAGTTGGCGCTGAAGCCCCCGCTCACCCCGGCAAAGGCGGCGGCAATACCTGCCAGCGGATGGCGCCCGGCAGCGTAGAAGATCACGGCTCCAAGCGGAATTACCAGTACATAGCCCGCATCAGCAGCGGTATGGCTCACAATTGCTACGAGAATGAGCATAGGGGTGAGCAGCGCTTTAGGAGTGATACCCAGCAGCTTTTTGAGCGCTACGTTGATATAACCGGAGTTTTCGGCCAGCCCGACCCCAAGAATGGCGACAAGCACAATGCCGAGCGGTGCAAACGTCACAAAGGTATTAACCATGCCCGCCAGAAATGCCGCAAGCTGCATGCCGGTAATCTGACTTTGAACACGAAGGGCTTCACCTGTGCGCGGATCTATCTCCGCGAAGTTAATCGGAGACAGTATCCAGGAGAAAAACCATACAATAAGCAGCAGAATAAAGAATAAAGCAGCCGGATCAGGCAGTTTGTTTCCGGCAACTTCTATAAAATCCAGAAAGCGTTGAAGGGTACTTTTTTTTCCGGATGAGTCAGTTTGATTGTTCATGTGGGATTGGTAAGAGAAGGTTTAGGCCGATGCTTTTGAGTGCATCTTACAAGCCTGTGAAATACTGAAAATCTGCCACACTTTTCAAGTATTATTTTTTGTGTACAGGCTTTTGAGCCTAAATAAATTAATTGCCCTTTTCTGCCAACAGGGATGGAAGCGTACAGGCACCTGCCCGTAAAGCGCCGGCCCGATAACGCTCCGTGCACACAGGGGGAAACATCACGGCAAAAAAAAGCCGCATACAGTAAACTGCAGCGGCTGTTATCCGGAAAAGGCTCAACGCTTAATTAACCTTTTCTTTTAAAGTTTTGAGCTCATCAGCCAGTTTTTCGGCTTCCCGGTCGTAACCGAGTTCTTTGAGTTTGAGCATATAGATACCCAGGAGAAAAAAAGTCGGAGCCCAAAGCCCCACAAAGTTACCGAATCGCTCGGCATGAGCGCGCTCCTGTTCTGATTTCCCTTTCTCCCTTGCCCAGGTTGCAACGGTAAGTCCGATAGAGGCAAAGCCAAGTCCCATTGATATATGCGCGAGTTTCTCTAACATAGTGTCCTTTTATTTTATGAATAAACGGTTCAGTTAAAACAATGGGATACGACAGGCGATCGTTCCGGTTTGTTTTCCTTACAACCGCTAAGTCCTAATGCCGGCTGGGCTAAAACGTGGTATTTGATGGGGTTAGAAGGTATAAAATCAGGAATACTGCGGGGCTGTAACTCAAAGAACAGCGTCTGTTTTTTTTGTATTATGGAGTCATCACTTTACTTTCACGATCCATTCAGGGAACAGCCGCTATTTGAGCTTACGTATCTTAAATAAAAAACAGCAGCATACGGAAAACGGAAGCAGCCCTGCCGACCCCGACGAAGCCTACATAGAAGAGCTCAAGCGGCAGGCCAAACAGCACCGGGAGGGCCGCAAGAAATCACCCTACAAGATTGATCCGCTTGCACCCTACAAGGGCGTAATCCCGCGGTTTTTCCTGATTAACCGGCACGTGATCGGTTTGCTGCTCGGCGGGCTCCTTGCCTTCCGGAATAGTTTGCCGCGTGACCGAAAGCGCGGGCTGCGCTCGTTCTGGCTCCGGTTTTTTTCGCTGCTGGTAACGCCCTTCGTAAAGAAAGACCTTCGCAATCAGGAGTTTCCGGTGCAGCTGCGGCGGCGCCTCGAGATGCTGGGCCCGACCTACATCAAGCTGGGTCAGGTGCTGTCGCTGCGGGAAGACATCCTTCCGAAAATCATAACCGAAGAGCTCAAAAACCTGCTCGACCGCCTTCCGGAAGTGCCATTTGAGGTGATGGAGGAGCTCATCCGCTACAACCTGAGCGAGCCGCTGGAGCAGGTTTTCACCTACATCGATCCGGATGCCCTCGGCTCGGCATCCATCGGGCAAACCCATGTGGCCGGTTTGTTTAACGGGGAGAAGGTCGTTATCAAAGTTGTGAAGCCCGGTATCCGCGACACCATCCTCACCGATATTAACCTGCTGAAAATGCTGGGCTACTTCCTGGAGCTCATCATCCCGCAGTATCAGCCGAACCGGCTGATCGAAGAGTTTTGCAGCTTTACCGCCAAGGAAGTGGACCTGGTGAATGAAGCCGATAACGCCGATACCTTTGCCGTAAATTTTGCCGATTTCCCGGATGTGGTTTTCCCGAAAATTTACCGGGAGTACAGCAACGAAAACATGCTGGTGATGGAGCTGCTCGAAGGCTTCAAGCCAGGTGATTCCCGCATGGAGTACCTCACCGATACGAACCGGCAAAAGCTGATTTACAACGGCGCGGCGGGTATCATCAGAATGCTGTTTAAGGATGGCTTTTTCCATGCCGACCTGCACCCGGGCAATCTGTTTATTCTGCCGGAGGGCAAAGTCGGATTTATTGATCTTGGCATGGTGGGCCGTTTCGAGGAGAAAACCCGGCGGCAGATGCTCTATTATTTTCACGCCCTCGTAAGTGGCGATATTGAGGGGGCGGCCCGCTACCTCTCGGCTATGGCGAGCGTGGGCAAGGGCGGCAGCCTGCAGGCCTTCAGGCGGGGGGTGAGCGATTTGCTGCGGCGCTTTTTCCAGCAGACCAAGAGCGGGCGTTTCAGCATGGGTAAGCTTATCGTGGAATCGCTGGGCATAGGGGCCCGGCACCGGGTGTTTTTCCCGGTTGAAATGACGCTCATGGTTAAGGCCCTCATCACCTTTGAGTCCGTCGGGCAGATGCTCGATCCGAAAATGGACGTCACTGAGGTTTCCGAAGGGCATGTAGCGCGCATTTTTGAGGAGCAGTTCAGCGTGAAAGCCCTCACCCGTGAGCTGATGCGAGGCGCGCCCGAGTTTATCGATATGGCCGTGCGCCTGCCCAAAATTTTCGCTGACGGCATGCGTCAGCTCGATTACAACCTGAACAACCCCCGGAATGAAAACCCGCTCGAGGGCCTCAAAAGCGCCATCATTACCGGCTCCTGCATTGTGGGCGGCGTAATTGCCATTGTGATGAACGGCCCCATCATTCTGTGGCTGCTGCTGTTTGGCGTGGGGTTTCTGTTTTATTTATTTGGAAAGTAGCGCCCGTTCTGCAAATCAAAATTTACGGCCGCAGAGGTCAGTACATCTGACCAAGACACCTTACACCTGTCATAATTATTTAATGAAGCTATGAAAATTCTCATTTGCTGTAACGGCGAGCCCCCCTCGCTGCCGCTGCTGCACAGGCTGGAAAGCTGGAGCGAAAAAGTGATAGGAGCCGACGGCGGCGTTTTCACCCTGCGGGATGCGCAGATTGCTCCGGATTACATCATCGGGGATATGGACAGCTTTAACCCGCTGCAGGATGTGGTGGATGCGGGCGCGACCCTGCTGCGGATGGGCGATCAGGAAACCAACGACCTCGAAAAAGCCCTCAGCCTGAGCAAAAACCTGCAGGCCACAGAAGTGATCGTTGTCGGCGGCACCGGTTACCGGCTCGATCATACCCTCAAAAACCTGAGCTGCATGCAACGCTTCAACAATGCTTTTGAGCGCATTGTGCTGATTGATGATCACTGCATCACGATTGTGTTGCCCCGCGAGTTCCGGTTCAGCATTGCGGCCGGAACCATCGTTTCGCTGTTTCCGCTGTCGGGCCGGGTGGATGGCATCACAACCCGGGGCCTGAAATACGAGCTCAGCAACGAGCCGCTGGAAAACGGCCTGCGCGACGGCTCCTCCAACGAAGCGGTTGAGACCGAGGTACACATCACCCATGAAAACGGCAGCCTGCTGCTGATGCTCCCCTCGCAATGGCCTTTGCCCTTTTAGACTGGCTTCCGCTTTTCGTTTACTTTGCGCTACTGGGTGTGCTCACGCTGCGGCGCAAGTATGCCGGCCATCACGCGGGGGATGAGGCCGGCTTTTTGCTTTCCGGCCGCCGCCTCACCCTGCCCGCTTTTGTGGCTACGCTGGTTGCGACCTGGTACGGCGGCATACTCGGGGTGGGCGAGTTTACCTATCTCGCCGGGATCTCGCAGTGGCTGATGTTCGCCTTCCCCTACTATGTTTTTGCCGTGCTCTACGCGGTATTCATAGCAGGGAAAATCCGCGAAGGCAGCGCCCTCACCCTGCCCGAAGCCCTGAGGCAGCAGTACGGCCCCAAAACCGGCCTCGCCGGTGCGTTCGGGGTGTTCCTGCTGGTGAATCCGGCACCCTATATTCTGATGTTAGGCATCATCGCGCAGCTGGTTACCGGCGCCGACAGCTGGTTTTGGTTTGCCGCGGCCGTTGCGCTGTTTTCCACGGTTTATGTGAGCCTGGGGGGATTTGCTTCCGTGGTGCGGACCGACCTGCTGCAGCTGGTGCTGATGTACGGCGGCTTTGTGATGCTGCTCGCATTCGCCTGGCAGGCCGCCGGTTCGCCGGCTGAAATGTGGACACAGCTGCCGGAATCGCACACGGACATCACCGGCGGGTTTTCGGCGGTCTATATTCTGGTTTGGTTTTTTATTGCGATGTGGACCTTCGTAGATCCGGGCTTTCATCAGCGGTCGGCTGCTGCGGCGAGTCCGGCCGTTGCCAGGCGCGGTATCCTCATTTCGGTGGGTTTCTGGGCTGTGTTTGATATGCTCACGGTGCTCACCGGCCTGTACGCGCTGGTGCTGCTCGGGCCGGCACTCGAAAGCCCCGCGGCGGCCTACCCCGAGCTGGCCGCGCTGCTGCTGCCGGCGGGCCTGTTCGGCCTGTTCATCACCGGCCTGGTAGCGGTGATTATGTCAACCCTGGACAGTTTCCTGTTTATCGCCGGGCAAACGCTCGGGCGGGATGTTTTCCCCGGCAGCGTGAAAGGGGCTGGCTTTTTGGGCAACCGCATTGCCCGCATCCGTGCCGGGACCTTAGCCGCGGCCCTGCTTGGTCTGGCCCTCGCCTTCGTTTTCCCGAGCGTGATCGAGCTCTGGTACGTAATTGGCAGCCTGATAATCCCTGCGCTGCTGCTTCCGGTGCTGGGCATCTACCTGCCGTTTTTCAGGATGCGGCCCAAAGCTGCGCTTGCGGCTATAATCGCAGCTTTCAGCCTGTCGCTGTTCTGGCTGGTAATGGGTGTCGCAACCGGCGACAGCCTCTTCTCTTACGCCTGGCTGGGCATCGAGCCTTTCTACCCCGGCCTTGCCGCAGCCGTTCTCATTTTTGCAGCTGACCGCATCCAAAAGCAGCCATCAATTTGCTGAGGTCACTTTTGACTCGCAACCCTACGCTGGCACGCGAATTTTCCGGATACAGAGGGATCAGCGCGTTTTTTTGAAGGAACTGTTTTTGTGCTTCTTCAGAAGAAGATGGCGGCTCAGGAACCCCCCAAACCCCGGGATTATCCGCAGGCTTGGGATCGTTCACAGGCACGAAAGACCGTGATGCGCACGGAGTTTCCCCCCCCAAAAAAAACGGAGACAGGAATATCTCAGGATGCGGGCTAAGGCGGAGCAACCCGGGTTGGACGCTTTTGCAGCGCTGCCCGGTTTTGGGGTCTGAGCGGCATTCCCGTCCGGGTTTATTTGAGCAGGGTGATGCGGAGGCTGTCCGTTAGCTGACCGGCCCGGAGCTGCAGCAGGTACACGCCACTCGGCAGGCCGAAGCCGCTTGCATCGAGGGCGTGCTGATGCGCGCCGGCGGCGCGGGCGCCTTCGGTGAGGACGCCGATTTGGCGGCCCTGAAGGTCGTGCAGGCTCAGGGTAATTTCTGCTGACTCCGCAAGCTCAAAGCGGATCACGGTGCGGTTGTTGAAGGGGTTGGGGTAATTTTGCAGCAGCATCAGCTGTGCGGGCTGCTCCGGCGCGGCGGGCCCGGCCGATACTGCATCCCCGAAAATTTCCTGGTAAAAAGCCCAGCCGCCTGCCTGCTGAAGCGCGCTGAGCACGGCCGGTGCCTGATGCGCAAGCCCTTCAAAGACGTGCCACTCGTGGGCTATGCCGAGGGTGAGGAGGTGCGCATGGAAAGCTTCGTTGGCGGGGAAAACGAAGTCGGCATCGCCCAGGGCAATCCGCAGCCGCACGGGGTATGCGGGGGCGGACGCGTACTGTTCGGCGAGCCGCCACGGACTTTGTGCCTCGAAGTACTCCTGATCGCCGCCAAAAACTTCGTTGAAGATGCGGAGCCTCACGGGAAAGGGCACAAGGCCGGGCCCGTCGGCAAGCAGATCGAGCTGAAGCGGTCCGGCGCCGAGCATGGAGCCTGCCGCGAAGAGATCCGGGAATTTGAAGGCGAAGCGGCCCGCCCCGTAGCCGCCCATGCTCCAGCCCTCTGCGATGCGCGCCTGCCGGTCGGGGATGGCGCGGTAGGCGGCCTCGATGTGCGGAATGAGCTCCTGAATGATGATGGTTTCGGCGGGCTGTGAGCCGTCTTTGGCATCCACATACATGCCTTCGGGCAGTCCGTTGGGAAAAACGACCAGGGCTTCGGGCATTTCGCCGGAAAGCATGGCGTTGCGGAACATTTGCGAAACAATGGGGATGCCCGTTGTGGTCGGGGCCCCGCTGCCGTGCAGGTAGTACACGGCGGGATAGCTCCGGCTCAGGTTCGCGCTTTCATCCCAGCCGGGCGGCAGCAGCACATGGTAGCTTACTGCCTGCCCCGCAGCTTCACTGAAGAAGGTGCCGTACACCACGCCCGGTGCCTCAACCGGATTCGTGACCCAGCCGTGCTGCGGCTGCGCGGCTGTGAGGATGGGGCTGATGGCCTGACATGCGATGAAGGCCATTAACACGGCGAACCAGGAAACGATCCGCGGCAGGGATTCAAATGCGCGGATGAAGCTCAAAGGAAGAGATTTCGGGTTCAGGACTCGCTGATTGAAGCCGGAATTTGGATGTAGCATTTTGCACGTGTTGTTTTCGGGTACGGGTGTCGTCATGGCCGGACCGGAATGGTTTCGGATGGTTGCGGAAAATTCAGGAACTAAGACGAACCGGGCGAACCGGGGTTCGCGGGTTTTTGGCGGGATGCAGCTTTGTTGGAAAAAAGCTGAGTAAAAAACAGCACGCTTGAGTCCCCTAATCATCATCACCGTGTGTTCCCGAATACGTGCAGCTTGCCGCGGGTGGGCTCCCAGCCGAGGCCGATGCCGAGGTCAATCGGCAGGTTGTAGATGCGGAAGCTGCTGCGGAGTTCGAGTCCGTACACCGCGCGGCCCGCGGTTGAGAGGGGCGCGCCGCCGGTTTCATCCAAATCGAGGATGTAATTGGCCTGCAGCGCCAGGTAAACGCGGTCGGCGAAAAAGGGTACCGAGATGAAGCCGTCGTCGATGTAGCGCAGGGGCAGTACGTAGCGGGCGCGCAGCACGGCTGCGTTGCGTACCCCGGCCAGGATGTTGGTTTCGTAGCCGTCGTACACCAGGCCGGAGGTGCCGTAGAGCCGGGTGCGGGTTTGGGTGAGGCCTTCGGCGCCGAGCAGCAGCCCGTGATTGCGGCTCATCCAGGGGCTCAGGTACTGATTCAGCCCAAAGCGCAGGCCTTCCACGCCTTCATCGCGGTCAGAATAAACGTAGCGCTCGCCCTGCACAAACAGCACCGTGCCGGTGTTCGGCATGATGTCGCGGATGTTCTGCTGCCAGCGCCAGTACAGGGCGGCAAAGCCTTTGAGGGAAATATCCGTGAACCAGCTGTCAAAGCCCGGGGCATCGGGCAGCAGAAACAGATTGTCCGCATAGCGGATTTCCCGTGCGGCGATGCCTGGCCTGAACTGCCAGAAGCTGTTGCGGGAGCGGTGATCGATGCGGCCGAAGAAGGGCAGGGAGAGCTCGCCCCCGCGCTCCTCGTACAGGCCGATGCTGGTAAAACGCGGCCGGTAGAAGGCCTCGAGCTGCCAGCCGGGGTAAAAGGTGGTGTTGCGGTAGAACATCTCGGTCCAGAGCCGGCTGTCTGTTACGGTCACTTCCGCCTGCCAGGAGTGCCGGCGCAGCACATCGCCGCCCGACATCAGCACGCCAAAGCGGGATTCGCGCTGCTGTTCCGCGAGCTCGAGCACCGGAACTACTCCCCGCGGCCGCAGCCAGCTGAAGCCGGTGCGGTACGCGCTGAGCGACCAGTCTCCGAGCTCGTCTTCGCGGTAGTCGGAGAGGCGCGAGGCAGCAAAGCGCTCGCGCAGCTCGGGCTGGAAATCGACCGGCTGAAAGCTCCGGCTGCCGAAATCGGCTGCATCGAGTACGCGCATCACCCGGTTGCTGCCTTCCTGCGCGATGTAGAGCAGGGCCCCGCCATCGGGCCGTAGGTCGGGTGTGGTAGCGCCGAAGGGCTCGCTCGTGAGCTGCTGCAGTTCGCCCGCTGCGGGAAAATAGCGGTACACCTGAGCGGGTTCCGTGCCGCGCATCCAGCCGCTGAGCAGCACCGATTGGCCGTCGGGGGCCCAGGCGGCATCGAGCACCACGCCCTGGCGAAAGCCGACATCCGGGTTGCGGCTGAGGGCTGCTTCGAAGTCGTCGCCCTCCACCAGCCACAGGGCCTGAATGCCGTTCCGGTTGGCGATTACGGCCCAGCTGCCGGGCTGCACGGGCGAAGGCTCGGCCTGCACCCAGGTGTCGGGCTTCAGGCTCAGCAGCTCCGTTACGGCTCCCCCTTCGGAAACGCGCACCAGCTGCTGCGTTTCAGATTCGGTACGGAGCGCGGTAAAACCCGGAAACACATCCCCCGAAAAAAAACGGCCGCTGCCGGCCTGCTGCGCGGGTGCGTGGAGCCGTGCCCCTTCGGTGAGGCGGGTGTGCCGGCGCGTTTCGAGGTCGAGCGCGTGCACATCCATCAGGGCGGTGTTTTCGAACCAGGGGTGGCTGTGGTAGCGGCTGTATAGCAGCTGCCGGCGGTCGGGCGAGAGCGAAAAGCGGAAGTCGCCCACCTGCCGGGTTTCGAGCAGCAGCTCGGGTGCGCGCCCCGAAACGTCGGTTACATAAAAACCGGGCCGGCTGTTGTACTGCGTGCCCTGCGCGAACAGGATGCGCTCGTTATCGAGCCAAACGGCCCGGCCAATGTGCACCTCTTCGGCGGTTTTGGGCAGGGTATCGGCCGCGGTTACCTCAGCCGGCTGCGCGCTTTCGGCAATTTCGGCGCGGGTTTCTTCGAGGTAGGCCGCGTAGAGCCGCCGGGGCGCAAGCCCGGTTGCGTGCCGCAGCGCCATGCCGTAGCCCAAAAAGGGGTAGCGCACGAAGTATTCGATGCTGCGGCGGGTGGTTTCCATGCCGTAGGTGTACTGCAGCCAGCTGATAAATTCGAAACCCGCCGTATAGTGCCGGTTGCCGGGCAAGCTGTAAAAGGCCGGGTTGAGGTGCTGCGCCAGCGACCACGGCTGCGGACCCGAGAGCACGGCGCGGGTCTGATCGCGGAACAGGCTGTAGTTGCCCCGGCCGCCGCTGCCGTACACAATGTTGCTCTCGTGGAAAACCGCGATGCCCTCAATCATGCCAAAAGGCGCCGCACCGTGTATGGCCCGGCCCATGTCGGGCCAGAAGGTATAAACAAAATGCGGCAGGCTGTTTTGGGGGATATTTGAAAAATGCAGGGCGTGCACGAGCTCGTGCGGGGCCACATTTTCGAGCCAGCCGCCGGTGCGGGGGTTCAGCGCCGGACCCTTAATAGCCGGAATTTCAATTTCGGTGCGGAAGTGCAGGGGCGTTACGTAGCCGTTGGAAAGGTCGTTGTGCGCGTTCAGCACCACGGGGAAGCGCCGCAGCTCGCCGCCCACAAGCGAGCGGATAATCGGATACTGATCCTCCAGAATCCGTGCCGTGCGGAAAGCCGCAGACTCCTCCCCGGCCGGGAAAATGACGCGGAAGTGCGGGGTGTCGAGCTGTTTGAGTTCAAGCGCCGGACGGTGCACGTTTTCGTAGATCTGGGCAGAAGCCACATGCGGCGAAAGGCAAACCAAAAGAAGGAGGAGAGCGGGCAGGAAAAGCTGACGGATAAACATCGCGACACAAAAATTTGGATAAAAAAGAAAGCTGCTGTTCGATTTAGCAGGGTATGAAAAATCAGGGTGGCGTTTTTTATAATTTAATGCGCAAAAGTTTGTTCCCGCCTGTTTTTTTGGGTGAAACCCCGTGCGCATCACGGTCTGCCGCGCCAACCCGAAAGCCCCCAAACCTACGGAAAATCCCTTGCTTTTTTTGGGGGAGGCGCTCCATCCCGCTATTTATTTGCCAAAATCAGAAACAGGCAGCCTGCCGCCAGTGCGGAATTTTGAATCGGTGAAATTTTCTTCAGGCAATTTGTTGTTTAAACAATTAATTTGCCTGGGGAGGGTTCCTCCCCCGATTACGCTGTTCATCAAACGTCTCAATTTTTTATGGAAAAATTTCGCATCAATCCGGCCAACGGCCTTGAATTTGGTTTGTACACCCTGGGCGATCATCTGCCCGATCCCGCAAGCGGCAGGCGCATTCCGGCGCAGCAGCGGCTGAAGGAAATCATCGAACTTGCCCGGCTTGCAGAGCAGGCGGGCATTGAATTTTTCAGTGTAGGGGAAAGTCATCAGGCGTATTTCACCACGCAGGCACACTCGGTTGTGCTTTCGGCCATTGCGCAGGCTACGGAGAAAATCAAGGTTTCGAGCTCTTCTACCATTCTGAGCACGCTCGATCCGGTGCGGGTTTTCGAAGATTTTGCGACCATCGACCTTCTCTCCGACGGCCGCGCGGAAATCATTGCCGGGCGGGCCTCACGGGTCGGCAATTTCGGACTGCTCGGCTTCGACCTGATCGATTACGAAGCCCTGTTCGAGGAAAAGTTTGAGCTGCTACTTCGCATCAACGAGGCCGGCGAAACTCCGGTAAACTGGCAGGGCACCTACCGAGCCCCGCTCGAAGACGCCGTGATTCTGCCACGCCCCAAAAACGGAAGCCTGCCCGTATGGCGCGCCGTTGGCGGCACGCCCGCAAGCGCCGTGAAAGCCGGCATGGCCGGCGTGCCGATGATGCTCGCCATGCTCGGCGGACCCGTGAGCGCCTTTAAGCGCACCATCGACCTCTACCGGGAGGCCGCCCGGCGCGCGGGTCACGATCCGGCGCAGCTGCCTGTGGGCACCACCGGCTTCTTCCATACCGCCCCGACTACGCAGCAGGCCCTGCGGGAAATGCACCCGCACATCAACGAAGGCATGAAGCTCACCAACGGCCGCGGCTTCCACGAATCGGCCTTCATGCAGGGCGGTCACCCGCAAAACGTAATGTGCGTCGGGAGTCCGCAGGAGGTGATTGATAAAATCCTCTACCAGACCGAAACCTTCGGCAACCAACGCTACATCGGGCAGATGGATTTCGGCGGCGTCCCCTTCAGCCGCATGATGCGGAATATCGACACCATCGGGGAGGTCATTCTGCCGGAAATCAAAAAACACACGCGAAACCCGGGCTGAAATCCCCTTTATTTTTGCAATAACGGAAGGAACCCTTGGTCGGGTTGCGCGTCAAAAATATAAGTCTGGTATTATATTATCTGGTGTCAGTTAATGGGTAACCTCAGCTCAAATCCGGAACTGAAGCTGCCTGTCAGATAAGATCTGTTTTTGATACCGATTCCGATTCATAAAAAAGGGGAGTAAAATGAGAAATTTTAAGAGTGTATGGTTTGGCTGTTTGCGTGCGTGCGTTTTCATTACCGCTTTTCTTCTGCCGCTTTTGTTGCAGCCGGCGGCTGAAGCTCAGGTCATCGGGGAAGCAGAGGATTTCCCCTTCCGCATTTCGCTGCAGCCGGTTGAAGTGCCCGAAATGCCGCCCATTCATTCCTACGCTTTTGCCGTATCGGGTGATGACATCCTGATTGTGGGCGGACGTATCGACGGGCTGCACGCCCGGCAGCCGTTTGCTGCATTCCCGCTGGCATCGAACAATCAGCAGCTGATAGTGGTCAATCCCGCACAGGGCCTGGTATGGACCGCCCCGCTGAGCGGCCTGCCGGTATCGCAGCGGGAGCAGCTGCAGTCAACCAACATGATTTTTTTTCAGCTCGCCGATACGCTGTATGTTATGGGCGGCTACGCCTACGCGCCCTCGGCAGATAATCACATCACTTTTCCGTACCTCACAACCATTCAGGTCTCGCAGCTGATTGCCGGGGTGAAGGCGGGTTTTGCGGATCCGGCGGCTGTTCGTCAGCTGGAAGACGAGCGCTTCGCCAATACCGGCGGACAAATGGGGAGCCTTAACGGGCAGCTGCTTTTGGTGGGCGGCAACACCTTTACCGGAAGGTATAACCCGATGGGTAATCCAACCTATGTGCAGGTGTATCAGCCGCACATGCAGTTTTTTGAAATTGACAACAGCGGCCCCGCACCCGTGCTGGTGAGCCATTCGAAAATCACAGATGAGCAGCACCTGCGCCGCCGTGATTTCAACCTGCTGCCCTATCAGTTCACCGACGGCCGTGCAGGCTACCTGGTGTCAGCTGGTGTTTTCCGTCAGGATGCGCTGCTGCCCTATTTGTACCCGGTGGAAATTGATGAGGCGGGTTTCTTTCCGCATGAGGGCACAGAGCAGCTGCTGAGCCACTACCACAGCCCCAAACTTTCCCTGCTCGATGCGGAAGGTGAGCTGCACATGATTTTCTTCGGGGGCCTTGCGCAGTATTACTATGAAAACGGTACGCTCATTCAGGATAACCGGGTGCCGTTTGTAAATACCATCAGCCGCTTTACCCGCTACACCGACGGCAGTTTTGCAGAGTTTGTGATGCCGGAGCGCATGCCCGACCTGAAAGGTACCAACGCAGAGTTTATTCCGGCAGGCGGTCTTCCGCAAACCGAAACGGGCGTGTTTTTGCTCAGCGAAACGGCATCGGAACATTCGCTGCGGCTGGGCTACATCATCGGCGGTATAAACACCCCGGAGCGTAACCCTTTTACCCAAAACCGCACGCAATTTACCTCGGCTTCCTCTTCTGTTTATGAAGTGATTCTGGAGCGGGAACCGGCTACAACTTTACCGGTATCGCTGCCGCAGCAGATTGCGCTGAACCAGAATTACCCAAATCCCTTCAACCCGGTAACAACTATTTCCTTTGTTCTGCCGGAACCCGCAGCGGTGCGGCTGGAAGTGTACAACATGCTGGGGGCAAAGGTCGCGACCCTTTATGATGGTTTTGCAGAGAGCGGGCTGAACAACGTGCGCTTCGACGGCTCAGCTTTGGCCAGCGGCATCTACCTTTACCGGCTGCAAACCGCGGAAACAAGCCTGAGCAGGCGGATGCTTCTCGTGAAGTGAGCCGGAGAGCATCCCGTAAGTTTCTTACTCCCCAACAACGGCGAAAACCGCTACGTTATTGAAGGTCACCCGGTCGCCGCTGCTGGCAAAGCCGTCATCATACAAAAAACGCACGCGTACGATAAAATCGGGGTTGTTGGCGGCGGCTTCAACGCCGGAGAAATCCGCAACGATGCGGCTGTAAGTTCCGGTGATGAGGTTGCGGACGGTCTGCGACTGCTCCATCCCGTTTTGTGTCCACAGCTGAAATCCGCTGGTGACCGAGTAGTCGATCTGAATGCCGTCGGCGGCGCCTTCATCCATCATCGCAAAGCTGAGCACCGGAGCCGAGGCACCGGTCATGGGGATATGGAAATACAGCTCGTGCTCGCCGTTGGCTCCGCGGAAGGGCTGCCGGATCTGAACGCCCCGAACGTCGGCTTCTTCAAAAGCGAGATTGTTGTTGCCTTCAGGCAGGTAGTTGATGTCGGTGGGGGAGTTGCGCCGCTCCATAGAACCGAGGCGACCGGTGTTCGGGTAATTGGGAAGCCCTGACTTAAAGAAAATATGCGCGCCGGTTTCCCCGGGATCGAAAGTGGCGTCAATGCGCTCAAGCTCCACATTGTTGGGCACCCGACCGTCAAAAACCCAGAAGAGGTACAGGCTTGCATCGGCGGGGAGAGGCTCAGGCTCAGGTTGCTGTGTATTGTTACTCGTGTGCGGATCAACCAGTTTTTCGGCACAGGCTGCAAGCAGCATCAGAGAGAACAGCAGCACAAAAAGGGGGCGGGTTGAAGCAGAGCATTGTTTCATAAAAACCGATGTAGCTGGTTTGTGGATAGAAATGGCGGAGGCATAGCTGCGTTGGACAGCTTTAATAAGGGCATAAAATCCGGAAATAATATTACCAGCATATTACCAACACAGGAAAATGCAGGCACCCGGAACAATTTCCCGGATGGGCTGAACCTAAAAGGGCATGCGTAACATCAGCTTAATATTAAATTGCTAAGTTGTCTGCGAATCCAACATAATTTCATTAAATTCTAATGCCTGTATTTGAATTGCATCCGTCAGCACGAAAAAACAGACACCTGCAACCTTTTGAGGAATACCAGATTATGAAGAAACGACTGTTACGAACCTGTAAGCTGCTGACCGTTTTAATTGCAGGCCTTGGCCTGTCGTTATTTCCGGGCAATACTGATTTTGCAACGGCCGCCACGGCAGCCGATGACGAGCAGGTACTCATCCACTATTGGAATTTTAACGATGTGCCTAACCTGCTGAACAGCAGCTTTTCGCTGCTGAGCGGGCAGCTGATCACGACAGAGCTCACCGGCTCAGCCGAAATTGAGGACGGCGGCGGCAACGATTTCACCGGTGAAAACGCCCGTTTTGGCGATCCGGCCGACCGGCACCTGCGCGTAAATAATCCGCTTGGCGCTACGCTTTTTATCCCGCTGCCCACGACGGGTTTTGAAGACCCGCTGCTGCTGTACGAAGCCCGGCGCAGCGGTCAAGGCGGAGAGTTCCAGCTCGTCAGCTACACCCTCGACGGGGAAAACTACACCCTTTTCGACACCATCAGCATCCCGAACGGCGCGCCGATTCTCTTTTCTTTTGACTTTTCGGGGATTGAAGGCGCAGCGGATAACCCCGATTTCGGTGTCCGCATCACCTTTGAGCAAGGCAGCGGCGGAACCGCCGGAAATCACCGCATCGATAACCTGACGCTTGAAGGCCTCTCGCTGGCTGTGCCGCTCGACTATTTCAGCAAGCCCGAAGGCGAGCTGACCGAGCTGAGCAGCTGGGGCTCGGAGCCCGACGGCAGCGGAACTGCGCCCTCGTCATTTGCCCTCGATAACGCGACCTTCACCATTCAAAACCGGGCAGCCGCAAGCATTGATGAGGTCCTTTCTATCTCAGGCCTCGGTTCGCGGCTGGTAGTAGGCAGTGGCACGGAGCCCGTCATCCTTTTTGTAAACGGCGAAATTGATGCAACCCTCGACCTTGCAGAGCTGGCAATCATACAGTTCACCAACCCGAACTATCCCGTGTTCGGTGATTTTGCGCCTTCAGCCCAAGTAATTTTTACGGATGATGCCACCCTCATCCCCTATTTCAGCTATCCCAGCCTTACGCTTTCCGATATTGATCCCGTCTTTAGCGGGAACGGCACCGTTACGGTTACCGGCAACCTCAGCCTCAGCGGCACGGTCAATATGCCCGATGCCCGCGGTGCAGCTGAGTACACCATTCGTTTTGCCGGCGGCGCGGATCAGTTTATTGCGACTAACGGAAACGTGCTGCGCTCCTGGAATCTGGACTTCATCAAAACTGCGGGCTCGGTTCAGGTTATGCCTTCAAGCATGTTTTCGTCTGACAATCAGATGAACTTTTCAATCGGTGCCGGTGCCTCCTTTGCAGATAACGGCGCCGTTTTTTATGCCGGTAATTCTCTGAATATCGCCGGAAGCGAGGCCTCCTACAATTTCACAGGAACCTTCATCCTTGCCGGTACCGAAGCGGGTATCGTGAACGGGGCCGGAGCGGGCAACAATTTCAATGTGCGGGAGGGTGCCAACACCAACATCACGGCCGCGCTCAACAATCTGCTCATCCGCGTGCCCAATACCGGGGGCGAGTTCCGGTTTCGCGACGGCTCAACCGATAGTTTCACCATCAAAGGCGATTTCATCGTTGAAAGCGGCGCTGCGGGACGCCTTCGCTTTTACGACAACGAACTGTTTGTGGGCGGTGATTTTATTGTTGAAGAAGGTTTCAGCGGCAGTATCGATACCTTCGAAGCACTGCACTTCAACGGAACGGAACCGCAGCTGCTGAGCGAAAACATCGGGCTGCGCACCGACGTGCTCAATCTTGATAACGCCGCCGGACTCACGATTGAAGCCGGCAATCCGCTGGTCAGGGATGAGCTTATTTTTACCGCAGGCCTGATTTCTACCGGCACCAACGCGGCCCTTTTTGTGGAGGGCGATGCCGGTATCACCGGCGCCTCCGCTGAGCGCTACGTGAACGGACTGCTGGTGCGCGAAACCGAAACGGCTGGGGCCGCAACCCTCGATTTCCCCGTCGGAGCAGGCGGCGTGTTCCGCCCCGTGCAGCTCACCCTGGCCCACAGCGACGATGCCGAAAACCTCTACGGCGTACGTGCCGTTGCCGAAACCGGTCCCGGGTTTGAGCTGCCTGCCAACCTGAGTGAACTCGTTGAAGGGCATCACTACGTCATTTTCCGGGAGGGGGACAATGAGCTGCTTTCGGCTTCTCTCACCCTCACCTACAACGAAAGTGAGTTCGCATTTCCGGCTGAGGAGCTGCAAATCGCCGGAACCGTTGGCGAAGCCTGGCAGAACTACGGCGGTACGGCCGCCGGAGGAAGCATCATCAGCAGCTTCAATATCAGCGAATTCGGAGAGTTTGCGCTCGCCCGTTTGTTTGTGGACAGCGCGAAAAGCATCACCTCATTTGTCTTTACGGATTTTGATCCGCCGCTTGCCGCCGCCATCGATGAGGCCAATCTGCTCATCACCGCGAGCGTGCCCTTCGGCACGGATGTGAGCAACCTCACGCCCGAAATCGAAATCACTGGCGTAAGCGTCGATCCCGCCTCGGGCGTGCCTCAGAACTTCAGTGCCCCCGTAAGCTACACCGTTACCGCCGAGGACAACAGCACCTCGGTTTACTCGGTTGAAGTTACCGTGCTCGATCCGGTGCTCTACACCCTCAGCCTGAGTTCAGAGCCTGCGGGTGCGGGCGTTCTGAGCGGGGCAGGCAGCTATCAGGCTGGTGAGTCCGTTACGGTAAGCGCGCAGGCGAATGCCGGTTTCAGCTTTGTGGAGTGGACCGACGGCAGCAGTGTGCTCAGTACCGCGCCGGAATTTGTGTATGAGATGCCCGCTGCCAATACAAGCCTCACCGCTGTTTTTGAACCGGACAGCCGTGAAGCCCTGGCCTACTTTTTCTTCTTTGGAAATGATCTGCCCAACAATACCCCGCTGACCGAAATCGCCCCGACCTTTTCTGCGCCGGGTGGAGGACGCCTTGCCTATGAGTCAGCCCTGGAAGGCTATCCGTTTGATTCATCACACCCGAACTGGCGGCTTGCTTCCCTGGAGCGCCGCAACGCGCCTACGCCGGTCAACTATCGCCCGGAAGGCAACAGCGGCATCCCCTTTGAAAACAGCGTGATGCGCGCCATTCAGGTGAAGCAGCCCTTTGCTGATAACGGCCGCGAGAACACGGTCATTTTCGAACTCCCGACCCTCGGCTTCGAAGACGTACTGCTTTCCCTGGCGGTGCTTGACGAAGGCGCCGCTCAGGCACTGGTGTTTGACTACTCCGTGAGCGCCGGTGAGCCGGAGTGGACGACCGAAGGCATGCCGCAAACCGAGTTTGCTATCAGCGGGAGCTATCAGCTGGTGCTGGTCGATTTTGCCGGCATAGAAGCCATCACCAATAATCCGGACTTCAAAATCCGGATGCGCTTTATCGGGGATGACATGAGCGCGGATAACGGCGACCGGGTGACCTTCAACAATATCGCGCTTGAAGGCAACGAGGCCGAACTGCCTGAACAGGCTGTTGCGCTTGCATTTACGCAGATTGCACCAACAGCACAAACGGGCCTCACGGCACGTCCGCTGGTAATCCGCGCCCTCACGGAGAGCGGTTTCACCGATACCGATTACAGCGGTGAAATTACCCTCAGCATTGCCGAAGGCAGCGGAAGCCTCGAAGGAACCCTGAGCCTGAGCGCCACAGAAGGTATTGCGTTTTTTGAGGATGTAAGCTTTACCGGTTTCGGAGCCATCACCCTGCAGGCAGCCGCAGAAGGCCTGCAAACGGCGGTGAGTGCGCCCGTGCAGGTGGTTCAGGTCACCGAAGTGGTGATGCCGCAGTTCATGCAGGGCGAGCAGGATGAAAACGGCGACAACCTCAACCGTATCCCGTTTGTGTACCGCATCACCCTTGAGGGCCTCACGCCGGAGGCGACCTACCGCTATGGCAACCGCGTGGTAAATGCGGAGGACGGCCCGGAGAGCAGCGGTGCCGGAAACGCCGTCTTCGTGAAAACCGACGGAAATGATTTTATCCGCACGACCAACGCCCCGCGTTTTCGTCCGACGGATCTCGACGTACGGCACTCCGAGTTCACCACCGATTCCGAGGGCAGCTTCACCGGCTGGTTTGTCACCGAACCGAGCGGCAACGCGCGCTTCACGCCGGACGGCGAACTGCAGATGCGGGTCATTCTGAACAACGGTGCCGGAGGTGAGGATTTGTTCTTTTTCCTCACAGCGCCATCTGCGGTTCAGGTAATCGGCTTTGGTACTGAGGAAGCAGCAGCGACCGGCGTTTTTGCGGCTTCTGATTTCGAAGCCAAAAGCGTGATGCTCTTCTTTGATAACGCTGAAGCGGCCGGGCGCCCGCTCACCGCATCGTTTGTAGAGGCAACCGGCGCTATAACCGACGACCGCTACGCCGCCTTCTTCGATGAGCTGGTATCAGGCAATGCCGGATTCTTCGGCAGCCTCATCCCCAACAACCTGCCCGGCGGCGTTCAGGCGCTGACTGCGCACGAGCTGCTCACCGCTGAGCTGATAGAGCTGCTCGTCCGGGAGGATGGCATCTGGGGCGGCACGACAACCGTGAATCCGAACGGCGGACTGAGTCCGCTCTTCCTGCAGCTCACCGATGCTCCGGAACCGCCCGCGGCACCTGAGCTTGTGAGTCCGGAAAACGGCGCCACCGATCTCGTCGACTTATTCTTCACCTGGCTTGCAGCTGAAGGCGCCGATTTCTACGAAATTGAGTTCAGCTACACCGATGAGCGGGACGGCACCTTCACCTACACAAGCGATACGACTGAAATTGACCTGAACGATGAAGACATCTTTGAAGGCGGCACCATCTACGCATGGCGCGTCCGGGGTGTGCTGGTAACGGATGAAATAGCGATTTCCGGTGAATGGTCGGAAAGCTGGCTGTTTACCACACGCTTATTTGTATCGGTTCCGGGGGAAGAGCTCCCGCTGGAAACGGAGCTTTCTCAGAATTATCCGAACCCGTTTAACCCCACGACCATCATCCGATTTGCCCTGCCTGAAGCGCAGCAGGTACGGCTGGAGGTATTCAACATTTCGGGTCAGCGGGTAGCAACGCTCATCAACGGCATGCAGGCCGCCGGCCGGCACAGCGTGACCTTCGATGCATCTCACCTTTCAAGCGGCATCTACCTGTACCGCATTGAAGCGGGCAGCTTCAGTCAGGTCAAAAAAATGATGCTGGTCAAATAAACCACTTTAATTAAGGATGACGGGTTTCGGCCCCGCCGGAATGCGTCATCCTTTTTGAATTTAACTCCATCCCAATACAACCCATACAAGTCATGCGATTTACCCTACTAAGTGCAGCAATGATGCTGGCGGTTTTCACCCTTTCTTTTTCTGCGGTTCATGCGCAGGAAAACGGGGAGATTTTCGCGCAGTGGACCTTCGATGAAACCCTTGAACCTTCCCTCGGGGAAGGCAGCGCCATGCTGATTGGCGGAACAAGCACCCACTCAACGACCCTGAACGCCGGCTGGCGGATTACCAATTTCCCTGATCAGTTCGAGGGCACAGGAACGGCCGGCGCGCAGTTTATGGTGAGCACAGTCGGGCTTGAAGATGTTTTTCTCACATTCGGGCACCGCTCGTCGGGTACGATGAGCCGCTGGGCAGAAGTGCAGTACACCACCGATGGCGGCGGAAGCTGGAACGTGCTGGCCAACAACGGCGGCGGCCTAAGCCCGCACGATGTTGTGTATGATTTTGAATTTGATTTCAGCGATGTGGCCGGTGTGAACAACAACCCGAATTTCGGGGTACGCATTGTTTCGGTTTTCTCGCCGGTAGCCTTCAATCCCGAAGAGCCTGATGAAACATTTGCAGCCAACACGGCCTACCATCGGGCGCGAACCGAAGGAACCGGCGGCAATGCTTACAGCGGCGACGGCAACTGGCGCCTGCTGAACGTAACCTTTTCAGCCGGTGCGCCGGAAGATCCTGACCCGGTGCTGCCGGGCGTAGTGGCCCTGTGGACCTTCGACGGCACCCTTGATCCGGTTCAGGGCAGCGGCTCGGCTTCACTCATTGGCGGAACGAGCACGCACTCGGTAACCCTCGGTAACGGCTGGCGCATCACCGATTTCCCGGCACAGTTTGAAGCTTCCGGTACGGCCGGGGCTGAGTTTATGGTAAGCACCGAGGGCTTTGAAAACATCATGTTCAGCTATGGTCACCGCTCGTCGGGTACGATGAGCCGCTGGGCTGAGATTCAGTACACCACCGACGGCGGTGCAAACTGGGACGTACTCACCAACAACGGCGGCGGGCTGAGTCCGCATGATGAGGTGTACGATTTTGAGTTCAATCTCACATCGGTACCGGGGGTGAACAACAATCCTGATTTCGGAATCCGTCTGGTGTCCGTTTTCTCGCCGGTAGCCTTCAACCCGGAAGAGCCCGATGAAGTCTTCCCGCCGAATACGGCCTATCACCGGGCACGTACGCCGGGCACGGGCGGCAACGCCTACAGCGGGGAGGGCAACTGGCGTCTGCTGAACGTCACTTTTATGGGTGATGAAGTGACCACAAGCACCAATCCGGAGCTCAATCTCCCTGCGCAGCTGAGCCTGTTCCAAAACTACCCGAACCCCTTCAACCCGAGCACGCTCATTCGCTATGAGCTTACGGAAGCTTCTGATGTGCGCCTCGATGTGTACAACATTCAGGGGCAGCGGGTCGCTTCGCTGGTGAACGCAGCGCAGGCCGCGGGCACGCACAGCGTCCGTTTCGACGGCGCGCAGCTTTCAAGCGGGGTGTACATCTATCGCCTGCAGGCCGGCAACACCGTACTGACGCGCAAAATGACGCTCATTAAATAAATACGGCTTTCGCCGATAAAAAAAGGTCAGCTTTCCGAAAAAGGAAGCTGACCTTTTGATTTTAGTGCAGGCTGATAAAAAAGAGTCGGAAGAGTCTTCAGTTCTCTGCCGAAATATTATCGGTATTCAGGTGTGTTTTCAGAATGCGGGAAATTTCAGCAAGTGTGAAGGGTTTCTGCATCATATCGTTACTGCCAGCCTCTTTGCTAAGCGCAACCTCATCTTCTCCGCCCGCTGTGAGGGTAATAATCGGAACGGGTTTCAGCCCGTTCTTGAGTTCATAACTTCGAATAGCCCGGATTGCATCGGGGCCATTCATAACGGGCATCTGATTGTCCATAAAAACCAGGTTTGCAGGCTGTTCTTTGTACTTTTGCAGGGCTGTTTGCCCGTCATTCGCTTCAATCATTTCAGCATCCGGAATGAGCTTGGAGATAAACAGCGAGAGCAGATGGGTGTTTATGGGTACATCATCTGCAACCAAAATTCTTGGTGCTTCAATAAGGGGTATGCCGGCAGATGTAAGAGGCTGAATATGGCTGCTCAGCTTGTTTTCTTCAATAAGCGGCTGCTGATTAAGTTCACGGGCATCATAGCCGCTGTGTACCTGAGACCCTGCCTGACTGAGGGGTATTTCAAAATAAAAACGGGAGCCCTGCTTTGGGGTACTCTCAAGCTTTATTTCACCTCCCATCATGGCTACGAGTTTAGCTGAAATAGAAAGTCCGAGCCCGGTACCACTGTACTGCCGGTTTACTTCTGCTTTACCCCGCCGGAATTCATCAAAAATATTCCGCTGATTTTCCGCGGCGATTCCGATTCCGGTATCGGTAACTTCAAAACGTGCTGAAAAAGCGTTGTCGTTTTGCTGTTCAGTCCCTGAAGAGTGTCCGTTGCTTAGATAAAAATGTACGGTTCCGCTGTCGGTAAACTTGATGGCATTTCCGATCAGATTGATGAGAACCTGTTTGAGGCGAACAGAATCAGCCATAAAAACCAGCGGAAAGCCGGGGCTGACTGTCAGTTTAAACAGCAGGCCCTTTTTTCTTGCCTGTAACAGTAAAATATTGGTGACCTGTCGGAGGAAATCTTCGAGTTCTGTTTCGTGGAGCTCAAGCTCCATGCGATGGGCATCAATTTTTGATAGATCAAGAATATCATTGATAATTTCAAGCAGGGAGCGGCTCGAGTTTTCAATCAGATTGATATACTGCATGCGTTGCGAAGCCGTATCAGCGGATCGGAGCAGCTCGGTAAAGCCCATTATGGATGTGATTGGTGTACGGATTTCATGACTCATATTTGCCAGAAAAACTGTTTTGGCCCGATCCGCTGATTCCGCAATTTTCCGGGCTTCGAGAGCTTGTTCTTCAGCTTTTTTACGCAGTTCAAGATCGCGTAGCATGTGCTGCGTAGCTTCATCCCTGGAGAGTTCAAAATAGGAAATCAGTATTACAAGCAACACAGAAGCAATTCCTATATTCACAATTCCTTCAAAGCCAAAAACGCGGTGTTCCCATGTTTGATAATTCATGAGCAGATAGGTAAGCACGTAGGCAGCCAAAATAAGCGTCAACAGCCGGCCCTTTGTGCGGCCGAGCAGAAAATAGGCAACCGGCGGGAACACGCAAATCCAGTACAGTCCGTAGTGATCGTACTCGTTGTAAGGCACAAAATAAAACAGTGCACTAAGGATCAGAATGACCACAATCCAGGAGCCTGTATTCAGTTTACGCGTTTTTTGTACATACACAAAAGCAGCGCCGCTTATTACCAACAGAATGCTGTGCAGAATTACAACTTCAATATAATCAAACACAAAAGTATTGATGCCGATAAACATGACAGATACCGGCATGAGAGTCAGCAGAATCATATTAAGCAGTAATGCTTTGCGGTATTCGGGATGTTGCTTTCCGAAATGACCGCCGCACGTAAGCAAATTATTCAGCGACATTCTGATGAGTTAAAAAGATAGTAATAGCGGCTGCGCACCAATAGTTTGCAGTAAAATCACTTTACGGGATGACCTTAGTAGAGAGAATAATATTAATTTTATTTAATATCCTGAAGCTGTGTTTTCTTCTGCATCGAAGGAACGTGCCGTTTGTAGAAGTGTTAATCTGTCGCCTTTAAATCGGGCAACATAAGTAGTCCATCTGCTGTAAAAAAGGAATTTGAATGTACGGAAACTTAACACCATATCCATGTCCGAATTACTGCCTTCCGGATTGATGGTAATTATATCTACAATAGGCAGCTCCTCATAAAATCTGGCGGGTGCTTTCCCTTTTTCGCGTTCCCAGGCATCAATTACTTTTTCTCTAACTCTATCCATAAACGCGACGGAGTTATTTTGAAAATTAAGATAATAACTCAGTTGCGCTGCTGAGGGCCCCTCATCTGCGGCCACAAAAAAAAGTTCAAAAATCTGCCCTTCTCCAAACCAAAACTGATCATGTTCTTCGTCGTGATAGGTAAGTGTTTCCCGGAGCTCTTCAGGGCTGTTTAAATACATACGGAATCGGTTTCAATAGCATTTTGATGGGTGCCCAAATCTAACAGGCGTAGGTTCGGTGTATTACCTGATGTACTTTTCTGCGGTTATATGGCCTGTTTCGAGGGCGCGGAGCACATATTTGCCAAGAATATCAAACTCGAGGTTTACGCGGTCGCCTGTTTTGCGCTGATGCAGGTTGGTATTATCCCAGGTGTAAGGGATGATGGCAATGGTGAAATGGTCGGTTTGGAGGCGTGCAATGGTGAGGCTGATGCCGTCAACAGCTATACTGCCGCGGGGGACAAGCAGGTGTGCAAATGAAGCATCGAAACCGACGGTAATCAGCCAGTTGGCACCCTCCTCATCAATCTGCTTAATGGTACCTGTAGTATCAACATGCCCCTGCACGATGTGGCCGTCCAGCTTTTTCTGCATGGTAAGTGAGTCTTCCAGGTTTACGATATCCCCTTTTTTCAGATCACCGACGGAAGTTTTCCGAAGCGTTTCTTCAACTGACTGCACGGTGAAACGGTTACCAGAAGTGTACACAACCGTATGGCAGGCTCCGTTAATGGAAACGCTGTCGTCAATTTCCAAAGCGGTAGTAAGATCTGACTCTATAGTGATTTCGAGGCCGCCTTTGAGTGGTTCAAGGGAGATTACCTTTCCTGTTTCTTCAATTATTCCGGTAAACATAGCTTTGTAAAGATTTGGTTGGGCTTGGCGTAGCAAAAAAGTTTGTCTGACTTGTGTCTGATTTGCCGGTCAGGCGAATCAGATATTTTGATTGATAACCAGCCGTGCTGCACCGCACGTTCGGCATCAGGAACACTAAGCTGGAATTAACTTAAAAATAGGCAGTAATGAGGATATCCTCACCTATTGTTTCCATGCTTACACGACTAAGCTTTAAGGCTTCTGCAATGCGTTCAATTCCAAGCCCGATGAATGCGCGGGTACCCCCGCCAAGCAGCTTCGGAGCAACGAAAAGTTCAAGCTTGTCGGCCAGGTTCTGCCGGATAAAAGCGCGTACAAGATCGCTGCCCGGCTCGACGAGTATTGAAGTTATCTGTTCGCGTGCCAGCACGCTCAGGGCCTGATTAAGGTCTGTGTGGCCCTCGCGTGCGTGTACAAGAAGGGTCTGCCCCTGAAAACTTCTGGGGCTTAGCATACGCAGCATAGGGTCGCCCTTTTCACGGAAAGCTTTTTCGTTGTGGGTTACCACATAAGTTCGGTCTTCAAACTGATCGGTGAACAGGTTGAGGTTTTGCGGCAGGCTTAGGGGGCCGTCGATAACGATACGCCTGGGCTGCCTGCCCTGAACATGCCGCACAGTTAACCGGGGGTTGTCTGTAAGGGCGGTGTTGCGGCCAATAAGAACGGCATCATAGGCTGCGCGCCACGCATGTACACGGGCACGGGCTTCTTTTCCGGTTATCCATTGCGAGCTGCCGTCCGGAGCGGCTATGTATCCGTCGAGTGTTTGGGCTACTTTTAGCGTTACAAATGGTTTTCCGGTAGTGATGTAGTGCAGGAAAAACTCGTTTTGCTTGCGGACTTCCTCTTCAAGCAGCCCGGTTTCAACCATAATTCCGGCTTCTCTCAAAAGGCTGATCCCGCCGCCATTTACTTTAGGGTTGGGATCCTGAAGGGCTATTACCACTCTTGCAAGCGGTAGCTCACGCAAGGCAAGCGCGCAGGGTGGTGTTTTGCCGGTATGGGCACAGGGTTCAAGCGTAACGTAAACGGTAGCGCCCAGCAGGGCTGATTTATCCCGTATGCTATCAAGTGCGTTTATTTCGGCGTGAGCTTTTCCATACCGCTCATGAAACCCGCTGCCAATTTCATTTCCATCCCGGTCGGTAATTACACAGCCTACCAGCGGGTTCGGGCTCACAAAACCAGTGCCTTTAGCCGCAAGCCGGATCGCTTTCTTCATGAATTTGTAATCTTCAGGGGTAAAGGCCATGGCAGTAATAAACTTAAGGGGAAGGCTTAGGTATCAGAATGAAGGTAACAGTCGAAAATAGCAGTTTGCAGCCAAAAAAAAGGCAGGTTTTCTGAAATGAAAACCTGCCTTAAATCTTTAGCGGATAGGGGCCATATTACAGCATCATAAGCTGCTGACGGAAATCCTTGATGCGTACCTGCTCCTGAAGCCGTTCAACAAGCTGCTCAGTGAAGGTACGTGTTTTTTGCTGCGTAAGCCGGGTGCGGATGCGATCGCGCTCCGATGAGGTGAGGTCAGCAAGGTCGGCATCTTCTCTTTCAGTAACGACAATAAAGAAAGCCGCGTTTTCGCCGCGCAGTGGTCCCGCAAGGGCCTCAGGCTGGGTTCCGAAAATAGCACCGATAATGCCCGGCTCACGGCCCGCGCCGGAAATGGTTGTGCCGTTCATGCGTATGCCGGAAGCTGTCTGAATGTTGCGCTGAGATTGTTCTGCAATAGCATCAAGGCTGCCTGCACCGGAGTACTGATCGCGAACA
The DNA here is from genome assembly GCF_022565315.1 of Cyclonatronum sp. Lineage (NCBI taxonomy): Bacteria > Pseudomonadati > Balneolota > Balneolia > Balneolales > Cyclonatronaceae > Cyclonatronum > Cyclonatronum sp. Next base: position 47,075 of record NZ_JAIUMX010000003.1, read on the forward strand.
CGCTGCATCATCAGGTCACGACGTTTTTCGGCACGAACAGCATTTTCCACCTGCTGACGAACTTCATCAAGCGGCCGTACACCAGCTTCTGTGATACGGTCAACAATGAGTACAATAAATCGGTCATCGAGTTCAATTACCGGAGAAATCTGATTGCGGCTTAGGCGCTCAAGCGCGCGGAGGGTAACGCGCGACTCGCCTAAACCAGGCACAAACGGGGCGCCTTTGGTAGCGGTTGCTTCAGAAATGGTGTATCCCTGCTGTTCAGCTTCCCGCTCAAAGCCGTCGAGGCGGGCAAACTCACGGAAATCTTCGGCATTATTCTGCTGACGCGTAATGGTTCGGTCGGCAGCAATTACGCGTGAAAGTACCGCAAAGCTAAGCCGATTGCCTTCGCTGCCGGTTTTCTTAACAAGCGCTACTTCGTTGCCGCGGATGAGCGGTTCACTTACTTCGCCTATTTCCATATCCAAAACAACGCTGAAAGCTGAAGGAACTTCATCACGCTCAACAAGTGAACCCGAGTAAGGCGTGGTGGTGAAGTTCATTTCAACGAACATTGAGTCGTTGGTGCTGCTTGCAAAGTCGTTGCGGAATATTGCGATATCCTGAAGGGCACGCGCGGTATCGTCAGCCGTTGCGGCCTTGCTGAAGCTCACATAGCGGAAGTTCCAGGTGCGCTCACGCTCAAACTGTTTGGCGTTTTCACGGTGCCATGCCCGAAGTTCGCTGTCGGATACCTGAATTTCGCTATCGGAAATATCAGAGTAAGGAAAACGAATGAATGACACAGAAGCTGTGGTGTTGGTGCGGAGGAAATCCTGCTCTATTTCACGGTTGGTAACCATGATAGATGACTGCATGAACTGATTCAGCTTCTGCTGCCGGCGGTTTTCCCGGATCTGATCTTCGATGAGAATCCAGTCAGACTGCGTCTCCGGCTGATCAATCAGCGCACGAAGCGTAGCACGGTCGATCGAACCATCCGGCCTGCCAAAAAGCTGGCGTATGATGGGGTCGGGATTATCGCCAAGGATCGCCTGCACGATTTCCCGGTCAGTAACATTGATGCCGAGCCGCTCCATTTCTCCTTCAAGCGCACGTTCAACAACCAGCTGATTCCAAACGAGTTCTTCGAAATTGGCACGCTGTTCAATTGAAGGCGGATTGCCAGTCTGGCGGGTATAGTTTTCGGTGAATTGATTCAGCCGTTGGTTGTAGTCGTTTTGCATAATCGGGCGGCCGTCAACTTCACCCATACTGCGAGGCCCGGCCTGCAGTACAGAGAAAACGTCGGTGTCCTGAAGCATAAACAAGATGCCAAAAGCAAAGACCAGTACCCAAAGTACGGGCCCGGTGGCACCTCTCATTTTTTCCATGAATCCCATTGCGAATAAGAAACGAGTTTAGGTTTATATCGGAGTCGTTCGGAACAAGTTATTGTGCGGATATAAGCATCTGTTAAACAGAGCTTTACATCAGGGTTGGGTCTGAAGTGCCGCCTGTAACATGAGGAATGCATTTCATCTTTTACTTCACCTGATCCGCTTTAACAAGTATAAAAAGGGCAATCCTTAGTATAGCTTGCAAAAATAAGGCCTTTTACCCCTAATTCAAAGGCTGCATTTGAGAGTGCGACAAGACCATTTTTGAGAGTCTAAAAGATGTCAATAAGCCGCACATGTTTCAGAAAATGGCGGGGATTTTCGTTCAGGTTTTTAATCAGGGTATTGAGGTTGTAGCTCAGGCTGTCAAGATTATTGTATAAGGAAGGGTCATTGATGAGGCGGCCGAGGCTGCCGTCCCCTTCATTAATTTTACGCATTACGTCGCTCAGATCGCGGCTAACCCCATCCATTTCACCGCTTAGCGCTGCAAAACGGCCGGAAGCTTCTTCCAGATTGGCAATAATCTGTTGCAGTTGCTCCTGCTCACCGCTGGTGAGGGTATCGATTGTTGCTGCGGTGCTGCGCAGGTGTGCTACTGTTTCGCTAATATCGTCGCTGCTTTCGGCCAAAAGCTGCTCAACGGCACGCAGGCTCTGGTTGAGGCTTCCGAGGCTCTGCTCTATGTCGGAACGGCTACCGCCGAGCAGCATCTCATCAACCTGCGTAAGTACACTGCTGAGCCGTTCGGTTGTGTTTTCAAGGTTTCGGCCTGAAGTTTCTCCGATTTCTCTCACGGTTCCCATTATGCCTTCATCATAAATGCCCTGAATGCGGCCTCCGGTTGAAAGCAGGGTTCCGGAATCTGAGCGCTCGATTTCTATTGCTTTATCCACTATCTGAAAGGATCTGATATAGGCGACAGAGCCTTCCGGCAATTGGCGTGTGGTATTGAAGCTCATGGAAACCCGGAGGCTGTCAGATTCATCCAGAAACTCGACACGGCGCACGGTCCCGATTTTTACGCCCTGCATAAGCACAGATGAGCCGCTTACTATGCCGTCCACCCGATTGAAGTGTGCATGCAACTCGTAGCTTTGACTGAAAAGCGGGGTTTCCGTCATAAACCGGTAGCCCAGTACGGCCACAATAATTGCTATAAAAATGGTAAGGGCTACCTTAACTTCGTTTTTCATGATGGGAGAAAGCGGGCTTCGTTTTCTGTGGGTTAAATTTGATATTCGCTTGCGCGGATAAAACTGTTGAGCCGGTCGTGCTTTGTTTTGGTCATTTCAGCGATCGGGCCGAACCAGCTCAGTTTTTGTTCATCCAGGAATGCGGCATAATCGGCGATTTCCAGTACGCTGTGCATATCGTGCGTAATCACGATGGATGTAATGTTGAGATTGTCTGAAAAATGGTTGATCAGTTCATTAATTTCATTGGAAGTTTCCGGATCAAGGCCGGATGTTGGCTCGTCGTAAAGCAGGTAGTCCGGCTCGAGTACAATGGCACGGGCCAGACCCACCCGCTTTCTCATACCACCAGATAGCTGCGCAGTTCCTTTTTGACCAATATCAGCCAGGTTCACCATGTCGAGGCAGGTCATTACCCGGTTGTGTATCTGCGGTTCTTTAAGGCTTGTGAAGTAACGAAGCGGAAATGCAACGTTTTCATAAGCGGTGATTGAATCAAACAAAGCAGCTCCCTGAAAAAGAACACCAAAGCGCTGTCTTGTAATGCGAAGATCAACATAGTTGAGATCAAAAATGTTGACGCCGTCAATCAGTACGCTGCCTTCGTCGGGGGTCATCAGTGCGTTGATGTGTTTGAGCAGCACAGATTTTCCGCAGCCGGATTTCCCGATAATTGCCAGGGTTTCACCGTCCGGAACGGTTAGGGAGACATTCTCCCATACCAGATTGTTGCCAAAACTTTTTTTCAGGTTCTTGATTTCAATCATATTACAGCAGAATAATGGCCAGCAGCAAATCGGCCAGCAGTATAAAAATACAGCTCAAAACAGTAGCGTTTGTGGTCGATTTCCCCACACCTTCTGCGCCACCTGAGGCATAATACCCTTTGAAACAGGATATGGAGGTGATGATAAACCCAAATACGATGGATTTGGTCATGCCAAAAATGATATCCCAGGGGAGGAAGTACGTACGGGCACCAAGCAGAAAGTCAGCCATTGGTACCTGCCCTGTAACGATGCCGGCCAGTAAACCACCGGCCACCCCGGTAGTCGCAGCAGCGATATAAATGATAGGAAACATCACATAGCCGGCAAGAACACGCGGTACCACCAAAAAAGAGACACTGTTGAAACCCATCGACTCAAGCGCATCAATCTGCTCGCTCACCCGCATGGTTCCCAGCTCTGTTGCAATGCGGGCACCTACCCGGCCTGCAAGTACAAGCCCGCTGATTACTGCCGCAAGCTCAATAATTAATGACTGTGTAACAATTGCCCCAATGGTTGATTTCGGAATAAAAGCCGAAACGAGCTGATATGAGGTTTGAATGGTTAGAACAGCTCCTGTAAATGCGCCTGCAAGAATCACGATGGGTAGTGAGTCATAGCCGGTTTTGATCATCTCTGAAACAAAATTCCGATAATATGACTTAAACTCCGATGATGACCGAATAGCCTGATAGAGCAGCTGACAGTAGCGTCCGAAATCGTAAAATACCTGCATCTTGTGGGGTTGAGTTCGTTCTGTGAGTGGTAATATACAGGGAATACTTGTAATTTGAAGGCTATTGTTTTTTGGCCGCATACCTTGCCGGCTTGTTGTTTTAATGCCTATTAGCGCTTTTTTTGATGTTTGTCTATTTGCTGAAATGCTTGTCGTTTCCACTAAAACAGGTTCTGCTGCTCTTTGCAGCGGCACTTTTGCTGCTGCCGGCAGCAAGTCCGGGCTTTGCGCAAAACGCAGGCGGTGATGCAGTGTACCGCTTTCTGCTGCTGCCGGGTTCCGCACGAACAGCAGCTCTGGGCGGTAATCACGCAGCCCTGCCGGATGCCGATGCCGCCCTGTTTCTGGCAAATCCCGCCTACCTGAATGCGCAAAACAGCGGCAATCTGTCGCTGAGCTGGCTCAATCACATCAGCGATGTAAATATGGGCGTGGCAAGCACGGCATGGCACTATGAGCCGGTCGGCACCATTGCGATGGGCGTCCGTTTTATTAATTACGGCGACATCCGCCGTACCAGCGATACCGGTCAGGACCTCGGCTCATTTTCCGCAAATGACCTCGCGTTTACGGCCGGCCTCGGTCGTACGCTTGCCCCGAATCTTCGGGCCGGAGCTGCCGCCTCCTTTATCCATTCCGGCTATGATACTTTTTCCTCCTCAGCGGTGGCCGTAAATGCGGGCATCTATTATTATTGGGAAAGCGCCCGCCTGCATATCGGCGCCGTTGTTGCTAATCTTGGTACGCAGCTTTCCTCGTTCGACGGGCGCACAGAAAACCTGCCTCTCGATATCCGGCTGGGGTTCAACCGCCGGCTGGAGTACGTGCCCATCCGCCTTAACCTCACCCTGCACTCGCTCGACCGCTGGGAAATGCCGCTCGCGCTCGATGAAGGCGAAACCCCGGGTTTTTCAACTAACCTGCTGCGGCACATGATTTTTGGAGCCGAAATCCTGTTTTCTGAAAATTTCCAGGTGAGGCTCGGCTACGATCACTTCACTAACGAAGACCTCAAGGTAAACACCCGCCTCGATACGGCCGGCTTCAGCTTCGGCGCGGGCATTCAGTTCAGGGGCTTTGTGTTTGATTTCAGCCGCAGCAGCTTTTCAGAACTCGGCGGCGTTACCCGAATCGGTATTCAGACCTGGCTTTAGCAGTAGCACAGCGGGGTTTGTTTTTCGGGTGATGGTACCCGGCCCTGCCCGGCATCTTCATTACTCATCTTTCCTGCTTCAAAGAGGGCGGAGGTAAATCGTTTTTTTGCTGAATTGAAACCTTTATAATTTGGTTTCTCACGAGTTACAAGCGGCTTGTCCGCTTTTTTAATTTATTTTAGCGGGCACCATTTCTAAACTGACAAAATCAAAGCATGATCAGATATTTAACAGCGGGCGAGTCACACGGCCCGGAACTTACAGGTATTGTTGAAGGCCTTCCGGCCGGTCTCGAAATAACAGCCGAAGGGGTATCCCTGCACCTTGCCCGCCGTCAGCAGGGCTACGGGCGCGGCGGACGCATGGCCTGGGAAAAAGACCTCGTTCGCTTCAGCTCAGGGCTCCGTTTCGGAAAAGCCATGGGAAGCCCCGTAACCATGAGCCTGGCCAACCGCGCCTGGGAGAAAGACGCCGCCAACTGGCCCGTAACCATGAGCCTGGGCCCGGTCGAAAATGAATCCGACATCGAAAAAATTACCCTGCCGCGCCCCGGTCATGCCGATCTCGTAGGCACGCAGAAATACCGCTTCGACGACATCCGCCCCGTGATCGAACGCTCAAGTGCCCGCGAAACCGCCATGCGCGTTGCCTGCTGCGGCACAGCCCGCCTTTTCCTGAAAGCCTTGGGCGTGGAAATCGGCGGACACGTGCTTCAGATCGGGGAGCACGGCTATGAAGGCTGGGATCAGATTCGCGAGGTAGCCGATGCCGCGAGCCGAAACGGTGCTGAGGCCCTCTTTGAAACCGCTGACGAATCTGAAGTGCGCTGCCTGCACCCGGAGCTGAGCGCTAAAATGGTGGATGAAATCAAAAAGTACCGAAAAGCCGGCTCCTCCCTTGGCGGCATCTACGAAATTGTGGTTACAGGCCTGCCGCCGGGCCTCGGCAGCTACGTGCAGTGGGACCGCAAACTCGACGGACTCCTGGCACAGGCCATCATGAGTACGCAGGCCATGAAGGGCGTGCAGATCGGCATGGGCTTCGAAGCCGGCAAACGCGACGGGCGGCGCGTTCACGACGCCATCACCAAAGATGCGGCAACACCCGGCGGTTTTGGCCGGAAAACCAACCGCGCCGGCGGCATCGAGGGCGGCATGACAACCGGGCAACCCCTGCTTATCCAAGGCGTAATGAAGCCCATCCCTACCATGCTCGACCCCCTCGGCACGGTTGATATTGCAACCCTCGAACCCGCCCCGACCCGCTACGAGCGCTCCGACGTGTGTGCCCTGCCCCGGGCAGTTGTCGTAGCCGAAAGCGTAATTGCGCCCGTGATCGCCAACGCCATTCTCGAGAAAACCGGCGGCGACTCCATGGCGGAAATCCTTCCACGCTTTAAACAGCTTTTTTAGCACAAATTTCTGAATACATGAGCAACCATCGCATAGCGCAGCTGAAATCTTTTGTGGAAGCCGACGAACGCGACATGTTCTCCCGCTTCGCCCTCGCCCTTGAATACCTCAAAACCGGCGATACCGAAAATGCCCTCACCCTTTTTCTGGAAATCCGTGAAAAAGAGCCCGGCTATGCGGGTTTGTACTACCATCTCGGCAAGCTGTATCTTCACACAGGAGATACCGAAAAAGCTCTGGCTGCGTTCGGTGAAGGCATCCGGGTGTGTGAACAGCTCAGAGAGCTTCACGCCTTAAAAGAGCTCCGCGAGGCCCGTGCAGCGCTGCTGCTCGAACTCGGCGACGAAGAGTAACACCCGGCCCTTTCCGCTTCTCAGTAGTGCAAAAATCCTGTTCATTATCTGTTATCCGCCGGTTTATCCACATTATATGGTTGAGTTTATGTTCCCGAAGCTGAAGTTTTGCAACCCCGCTACAGCCTTGCTGGCTGTGTTATCTTTTGGGGTGATGCCGTCTTATCAGCCCGTAATGCAGCTCAGTGCCCTGCCCGCCGAAGTTTCGGCGGTTCAAAACGCAGATCGCCGCACCCATACCGTGCAGGCAAGGGAGACCCTCTTCGGAATTGCCCGCCGTTATGAAGTTACCGTACAAAACCTGCGCGACTGGAATGACCTGCAGACCGATGCCCTGCGCGAAGGTCAGCAGCTTTTTGTGGAACCGCCTTTGGAAACTTCACCGACGGCCCCGCAGATCAGGCCGGAAACCGCACCCGCAGCAAGTTCCGGCACAAATGAAGGCCGCCGGGTTCATACCGTTGCGCAGGGCCAAACCATGTTCAGCATCTCGCGGCAGTACGGAGTAAGCGTAAGCGAGCTTCAGGAGTGGAACAGCCTGGCCGCGCCCGATCTGCGTATTGGTCAGCAGCTTTTTGTGGAAGCCCCCCGCTCAGCCCCTGCAGCGCCTCCTGCACAGCCGCGTCCGCAGGAGTCCGCCCCGCAGGAGTCCGCCCCGCAGGAGTCCGATTCTTCAGGTACACAGCTGGAACTTGATCGTGAAGGTCCGCGCTACACCTACCACACGGTGCGCTCTGGCGACACCCTCAGCGGTATTGCCCGTCAGCACGGCATCTCCCTCACAGAGCTCCGAAACCTGAACAACATCCGCGGCGATGTGATCTCCATCGGGCAGCGGCTGGTTGTCGGGCGGGAGGTAAGCGCCCCGCGCGTAACCGGTCTCGGGGTTGAATCAACCGCGCAGGGCCGTTTTTATACCTACACGGTGCAGCGAAACGAAACCCTCGCCGCCATTCTGCGGGTGCATCAAATGGATGAAAAGGATTTTCAGGCGCTGAATCCGGGGCTTGGTGCGCAGGATATCCGCACCGGACTCGAGCTCGTGCTGCTTGCTCCGCCCACGGTAACGCACCGTAACCCGTACCGCCTGCGCGATACAGCTGCCAACGGCAACGGCACCCGGGATGCCATGCCTGCTACCGTGTACAGCACCTCCATGCGGGGCATGGTTACCACAAGCGGCGAGCTTTACAATCCGGCCCACCTCACGGCCGCACATCCGTCGCTGCCGCTGGGCAGCGTGGTACACCTGCACAACCCCGATAAAAATCTGGGCATCTTCGTGCTGATCAACGACCGAACCACCGACAGCCGAATCCGGCTCAGCGATGCCGCTTTCCGTGCCCTGCGCCTTGCCGAGAGCGAATCCCCGCGTGTGCTTATCGATACCCGCACCGATGCTGATTCGTGAAAACCTACCACAAATACACCGCCTCGCTCACCTACAGCTTCATTGCCTGCCTGCCGCTGCTTGCGCTGTATGAGCTGCTGATTTTTATCTCTCAGCCGGACTCGGAAGCTATGGTCCGGCTCTCGGCCGATATCTGGATTCGCAGCCTGCTGCTGCTCTTTGGCGAAAACACCCTGCTGCTTACTCTTGCCCTAACCCTCGTGTTGGGCGGGGTTATTTTCTACCTCGAGCGAAACAAGAAGTACACCCTCAAACAAAGTTATTTTCTGGGGATGGTCGCTGAGTCGGTTATCTGGGCACTGTTGCTTTGGATGCTGGTTTCCCAACTCGTCGGGGTGATGTTCGGGATGGCAGCCGTATCAGCGGACGGGGAACTGTTTGGGATGCATACGCTCCTTGCCGCCGATGCGACCGGCCCGGGAAGCTTCACCCGGCTGCAGATGCTCGCCCTCTCTATCGGTGCCGGACTTTATGAGGAGCTGATTTTCCGCGTGGTACTCGTGTACAGCCTGCTGTGGATTTTTTCGAAGTTCATGAGCAGGAACGGGGCCTTTGCGGCTGCCATTTTGCTCGGCGCCGCACTCTTCAGCCTGGTGCACTATGTGGGCACTTTCGGCGATCCCTTCACCCTGCCCTCGTTTATGTTCCGCATGCTGTTCGGGCTTGCGCTGAACGGGCTGCTTTTGTTCCGGGGCTTCGGCATCACCGCATGGACGCACTCCATGTATGATGTTATTCTGGTGATGTTTTTCTGGCAGGGCTGAGATCACATCACCCTAAAAAACGCATTCAGTTAATCCGCAGGAAAACGTAGCCCCCGCTAACGGAGCCCCAAACCTGCTCGCCCTCTGCGCTGAAGCCGCGGTCCCAGGTTTCCATGCCGGCTTCGGTAATCGTGACCTCGCTTGTGGCAAAGCTCGCCCCCTGAAGGCTGCTCGGGCACTGATCTTCGAGGGTGCTGCCGCGAAATTCGCCGGGTCCGGCAGCCTCGAGATAAACGGCACAGCCGCTGCGGTAGCTCAGGATATCAGCATCAAAGGCATCAAACAGCTCCGGGCTTAAGTGCGCACCTACAAAATCCTGCTCGTTAATCAGGGTGAAGACATCGCTCACAAGCCGGCCTTCATCATCCCTGAAAACGTGATACACGCGCTGCCGGTAGGGCTCATTTTCGCGCCCGATCATGGCCTGCTCCACATAAAGCCAGCGGCCGCGATCTTCCCATATCTGCGCCATGTGCAGGATGATGGGGAAAAAAGCTTCGTCGGCTTCAGCCTGTGCCTCAGAGCTGAAGGTGCCCTGCATAAAACCGAAGAGCTCATTGAGCCCGGCATCTTCCGCTTCACCGCTTTCTGTGCTGCACGATGAAGAGAACGTGACAGCGGCAAAGGCCGCCACGGCCAGAAAAAGGGGCAGCAATTTTCTCATATTAGCGCAATTTGATTTTTTGAGGCAGGATTGTGGTGCAGGCAATTTAATAAGGCGTGTTTTGGCAGGTGCACCGTTAAATGTATCGGAGGCATGGTATATCTGCTAAAATAACGCAATCAGCGGCTGACCTGCAAATCATCAAAGCGCCCCCAATTTGAGGTCGGGATTCCTTAACTTGCAGCCAAGCCACCTCAGCCTTCCACCACCGTATTACTATGGACAAAACTTCCAAGCTACTGGGCGAAACCGAGCTCAGGCGTATTTTTGAGCGCTTTGCCTTTCAGTTCACCGAGCCGTACGACGACCCAGCGCAGATTGCGATCATCGGCATGCAGCGCCGGGGCGTATTTATAGCGCAGCGGGTGCGGCGCATCATTCAGGAAAAGCTGGGCACCGAAATACCGTTTGGCGTGCTCGATGTAACCTTCTACCGCGACGACTTCCGCACCGCTATGAAGATGCCGGAGGTGCAGATTACTGATATTCCGTTCGACCTGTACGGCCGCCACATTGTACTGGTTGATGACGTGCTCTACACCGGCCGTACGGTTCGCGCCGCCCTTGAAGCCCTCATGAGCTTCGGGCGCCCGGCAAGCATCCGGTTTTGCTGCCTCATCGACCGCGGGCACCGCGAGCTGCCTCTTGCGCCGGACTACACCGGCATGTACGTGCCAACGCACACAACGGAAGAAGTTCAGGTGATGCTCTCCGAAATCGACAACGAAGATTCGGTGTACATCGTAAAACGTCCGGAAGCAAAGGAGGCCGGGAAATGAGCACCGAAAACCTGCATCCCGACCGTGTTTCCGCCCCCGATTACAGCTTCGGGCAGCCGCACCTGATCGGCCTGGCCGACTACTCACCCGACGACATCCGCTATGTGCTGCAGCAGGCCGCCTATTTCCGCGAAGTTCTGGAGCGGCCGGTGCCCAAGCTGCCGACCCTGCGCGACAAAACCATCGTTAACCTGTTTTACGAAAACAGCACCCGCACCCGCATTTCGTTTGAGCTCGCCCAAAAGCGCATGGGCGCCGACGTGGTCAACTTCAGCAGCAGCTCTTCAAGTGTTAAAAAAGGGGAGTCGCTCAAAGACACCATCCGCAACATCGAATCCATGAAAATTGACATGGTTGTGGTGCGGCATGAGAGCCCCGGGGTGCCGCATTTCCTCAAGCGGTGTGTGGATGCGGCCATCATTAATGCCGGCGACGGCGCACACGAGCACCCGACGCAAGCGCTGCTCGATATGTTTTCGATGCAGCAGGTGAAGCCCGCCATTAAGGGCCTCAAGGTGGTTATCATCGGCGATATACAGCACAGCCGGGTGGTGCGCTCGAACATTATCGGGCTCACCAAACTCGGAGCGGAGGTCATTCTCTGCGGGCCGCGTACCATGATGCCGCTGTTTGTGCACGAAATGGGCGTTACGGTTTCCCACAATCTGGAAGAGTGCCTGGCCTGGTGCGATGTGGCGATGGCGCTGCGCATACAGCTGGAGCGGCAGGAGGGCGGGCTTTTCCCGAGCCTGCGCGAATATCACGAGCGTTTCGGCATCCGGATGGAACACCTCGAGCGCTACCCCGATTTTACGGTGATGCATCCCGGGCCCATTAACCGGGGCGTTGAGCTGGAAAGCGATGTGGCCGACAGCGACCGGGCCGTCATCCTCAGTCAGGTTACCAACGGTCTGGCGATACGCATGGCCGTTTTGTATTTGCTGAGCGGCCGCCGCGAGCTTTGAGCGCATCCTTCACCCTAAAAAAACAAAAAAAGAACATGGCTGAAAAACCAACCGAACAAGAGAGTGACTACATCCTGAAGCTGGTCGGGAAACACCTGAACCTGAGCGTGATGAGCTTCGGGCAGGACATCCGCTCGGTGGTGCGCATCGACAAGCGCCCCGGCATGTACGGCGGCAAAGGCGTGGTGTACCTGCTGCAGATGTTTGACCGCCGCGAGCTGGTGAACAACCGCATAGGCTGCTACATGGTGCTGCCGGAAAAAGGCGATGAAAGCGGGCTGCATCAGCACGGCAGCCGCAAAGAAGAGGAGCTGTACGTGGTGATGCACGGCGAGGGCGTGTACCGCGACCGCGCCGGCGAGCACGGGCCCGTGCGCGAAAAGCGCATCACTAAAGGCGAAATTACCGCCGTGAAGCACGAGGGCTGGCACGGGGTCGAAAACATCTCCGACACCGAGCCGCTTATTTTATTTGTAATAACAACCAACGAGCCCGACTGAGCCAGCTGAGCTGTGAAACAAATCTTAAAAGCGTATCTGAGAAAAAAGCTGAATTATGACGGTGTCGTTGCGGAACGTAACATGCTTCGTGAGAGGCTTGCTGTTATTGATAAGCCGGATGCATTTGCGCCTGCGGGACACTTTTACTCGCCCTATCCTGATTTGGATCAGATTCGGAAGGATGAAGACCGTATTTTTAGCACGCAGAAGCCGGAATTGCCGGGCCTGGAACTTCGCGAAAAGGCACAGCTTGAGCTGTTGAACGAGCTTGCTCCGTACTATGCGGAACAACCCTTTGGCTCCGAAAAGAAGAACGGACTACGGTATTTTTTCTTAAATGAAGCTTATTCGTACTCTGACGCCATTTTTCTCTACAGCTTTATCAGGCATCTGAAGCCGCGAAAAATCATTGAGGCAGGCTGCGGCTATTCTTCTTGTGTGATGCTTGATACGAACGAGCTTTTTTTCGGGGGAAGCATTCAGACAACGTTTATAGAGCCTTATCCCGATACCCTGCTGTCCCTTATTAAGGAGCAGGACAAGCAGCAAATTGAGCTGATTTCAAGCCGCCTTCAGGATGTGGATGTTTCTGTTTTTGAGACCCTCGGCCCCAATGACATTTTTTTTATTGATTCCACGCACGTCAGTAAAGTGGATAGCGATGTGAATTACATCTTCTTTGAAATTCTGCCGAGGCTTGCAACAGGGGTATATGTCCATTTTCATGATGTCTTTTTCCCGTTTGAATATCCCAAACAATGGATTTATGAGGGGCGAGCCTGGACAGAGGCGTACCTTTTGCGGGCTTTTTTGCAGTACAATTCTGCTTTTCAGGTTGAGCTGATGAATACGTTTATGCATCAGCTTCACCCTGAGTTTTTTGAAGAAAATATGCCGCTCACCCTGAAGAATACCGGCGGCAGTATATGGATTAAAAAATTGTAGAAGTTCCGCTTAAAATAGATTGAAGGCCGGTCGCAGCGGGTTTATTTCGCGCTGCGACCAGTTTTTAAAAGAAAAATTAAAACGCCTTGCCGACACCTATCATCCACCTTGAGGTGGGTTCGAAGTCGTTGGTGTCGCCAGCCTGATGCAGATAGAAGGGGCTGCGCAGCGCTACGCGCAGGCCGCTGAGCAGCGCGCTTTGGCCGGTATAGCGGGCGGAGCGGGGCAGCTCGCTGAAATCGAACACGATGCCGGCGCCAGTCGAGGCCAGCCAGGGAGAAGAAGCCGAAGGCAGGCTGAAATCCGTGGCGAAGCTGCCGTCCCAGGCGAGGCCGGTGCCGGAGAAAACTTCGAGCTCAAACGCCCGCTGATTGCCGCGCAGGAAAGGCCGGTAGCTCTGCCAGACCGAAAAGGCGAGCATATTGTTGCCGGTGAGTCCGCTGCGGCCGGGCGTGTGCAGGCTGTAGCCGGAGAGAGCGTTGCCGCTGTCGAAGCTGAGGCGCGCATCCTCATAAAAGAGGCCGTCGATGTTGGCGGTTGCCGTGAAGGCGCGGTTTTGCCAGCGCTCGATGGCGGTGCCGCTGCCGAGGTTGTAGCGCTGCTGCTGCGCCATCTGCCCGGAGCCGCCGGCTGCCTGAAGCCCGAAGCGCACGCGGTAGCGGAAATCGCTGCTGAACCAGGTGTAGCCCGCCCGCAGCTGTACCTGCTGCGCGGCGCGTTCGCCGTAAAAAGTGGCGGTTTCGGCCCGCAGCAGGATGCCGGTTTCGGACACATCGCCCTGCTCAAAACTGAGGCCCGCCCCGATGAGGCTGCCGCGCTCCCACTGCGCGGATAGGGCGCCGATCTGCCGGTTTGCGTCTTTGTTGAGGTGGAAGGCATCGAGGCTGAGCACCCGGCGGGTTCGCTCCAGCCGCCCGAAGCGGCCGAGGCGCCGCTCAACGGCAAGCCGTTGATGGTGCACGCCGTAGAAGCGGCCGGTTTCGGCCTGCCACCAGCTGTCGGGGCCCAGCAGCGGCAGCCGGTCGCGCCAGCTGAGGCGGTAATCGGCATCAAGGTTCGAGGCGGAGGGATCTTCGAGGGTGCCGGTTGTGAGCCACAGCTCGGCATCCAGCGCTTTGGTGTTGAACAGGTAGCGCCCGCTGAGCCTGCCGCCGACACGCAGCCCCGCCCGCTCGCCGTACCACAGCGCCGGCCTTACACCGGTCTGATAGGTGTTCCAGTCGGGTTCGGGCACCTGAAAAGCGTTAAACTCCGCCGGAAACGGCCAACGGTTGTTGAGCCGGTTGATGTCGGCAAGACGGTTACTCGGGTCGATTTCGGCAGCCGTTACGAGGGCCGGGCGGCCTTCGAGGGTGAATTCGTAAGTGGCGTGGGTCCACGGCCAGGGTTCGAGCACGGTGCGGGGAATATCCGGATGCTCATGCGCCTTGATGCCCAGCTGCTGCTGCGTGGGGATGTAGATGAGCTCCTGCGTGCCGTCGGCATAGGTGAGCAACAGATCGACCGGCATGTGGAAAATGCCGTCGCGGGAGAGGCGGATGGTCGTGTTTCGGCCCGCATTCCGCACGCGGTCTATGCCGATGTCGATGGTGCGGGTGGAGTAGAGCATTTCATCAAAATACCAGCGCAGCTGCATGCCACTTTCCTCTTCTGCAATGCGCTGAAAATCGACCGGGGTGGGGTGCCGCATCGCAAAATCGCGGTAATACCGCTGCATGGTTCGTTTCATGGCGTCCCGGCCGATGATGTACTCCAGCTGATGCAGAATGAGGGATCCTTTGCGGTACGAAGCCATCGAGTAGGCCGCGTTGGTATCGTAGCGGTCGGCATGCTGACCCATGTATTCTTCGAGGCCGTCGTGCACCAGGCGCAGGTAGGCGCGGTAGGTGGATGCGTGCGGATCGCCCGGCAGCTGAAAAAGGTGCCACATCACCAGATCGCTCATGTAAACGGTGAAGCCTTCATCCATCCAGTGGTAGAGGGTTTCGTTGGTGGCCAGCGTGCTTTGGTACCACATGTGGATGAGCTCGTGAACCGTAACCCCGACCAGGCTCCACAGCGGCCTGTGACCAGTAATGAGGGTGCCCATGGGGTACTCCATGCCGCCGTCGCCACCCTGAATAATGGTGAACTGCTCGTAAGGGTAGGGCCCGATGTATTCGTTCATGAAGCGGAAGGCTTCGGCAGTGAATTCGCCCAGCATTTCCCAAAAGCGGGTTTCGGGGCGCTCCACATAGAGCATGTGGATGCGGGGGGAGCCTTCTTCTTCGTGGATGACGTGTATAAACTCGTCGTGGGCGCCCCAGAAAAAATCGATGACCTCCGGCGCGAAGAAGTGCCAGGTAAGCTCATCGCCCTCCGGAAGCTCGAGGGGGAGCTCCGGATCTTCGTAGCCGTGCCCTACCTGCTGCGGATTCTGCAGGTAGCCGGTCGCGCCGAGGGTGTAGTTGCGGTCGATGGTGATGCGCACGTCAAAATCTCCGAAATTGCCGTGAAACTCGCGCGCCACGTAGGGCGGCGTGTGCCAGCCGTCCTGATCGTATGCCGCAACTTTCGGGTACCACTGCGACATCGAATAGCGGATGCCCTCGCGGTTGTCGCGACCGGTGCGGCGGATCTGAAGCGGTACCTGCGCTTCGAATTCCATTTCAAAAATGACGGTTTCGCCGGGCAGGATTGGGCTGCTGAGGTTAACGCTCAGGATGGTTTCGCTTACTTCAAACGAAACGGACTGCCCGTTTTGCTTCAGGGAGAGGATGTTCTGAAACCCGATTTCGTCTTCAGTGAGGTGGTAAATCCGGTCCCGTACGCGTCCGTCGGGATCGATGATGGTGCGCGAGCGCGTATCCATCATACTGCCCGGCTGAAAGGCATTGTAGTAGAGGTGGTAGAAAAAGCGGTGCAGCGTATCGGGGGAGACATTGTGGTAGGTCACAAGCTGAGAACCGGAGAATTGGTTGGTTTCCACATTCATGCGGATATCCATCTCGTAGTCGACTCTTTGCTGCCAGGCTGCATTTTGCGCAGTAAGAGCGGGAACGAGCGGAGTAGCAAATAAAAAAAAGAGGCTTAAAATAAAGGCAGCAGCAGCGTACCGGAAGATCATAAGTAGCGTGAATTAGAATGGATGATGAACAGGTTTGCGGGGCCGGACAGCGGCCGGGAGCGGCAAGAAAAGGAGGTGCGGGCTGGATGAATCAGGGCATCAGTAGCTGATTGCAAAGAAATGAATTAAGTGATATATTTCCAAACTTTGCAAAAATCGAAGCAATATCGAAACAGGGTTCTGAAAACCAGTCGTTTAAGGCTGGAATGAAGCGCCCGAAACCACATCAAAAAAACAATGAAAAGCCCATATTTCAAAACATATTCAGCCAAGCCGGATGATATTGAGAAAAAGTGGATTTTGGTTGATGCTGAAGGTGAAGTATTAGGCCGTCTTGCCAGCAAGATAGCTATTATTCTTCGCGGAAAGCACAAACCTGAATTTACCCCTCATATGGATACCGGCGACAATGTAGTCGTTATCAATGCTGAGAAAATCCGTCTTACCGGTAAAAAAATGACCGATAAGCAGTATTTCAGCTACAGCGGTTATCCCGGTGGTGAGCGTTTTACTACGCCAGCCAAACTGTTGGAGAAGAAGCCGACAGATGTGATCACCAAGGCAGTTAAAGGGATGCTTCCCAAAAACGCGCTTGGTCGTCAGCTGCTCAGAAATCTGCGTGTATATGCCGGCCCTGTGCATCAGCATACCGCTCAGCAACCGGAAAAAGTAACCCTCTGATACGACAACCATGACACAATTTCAGGCAATCGGAAGAAGAAAGACCTCAACCGCACGCGTATATCTGCGCAAAGGTAACGGTCAGATTATCGTAAACGGCAAGGAAATGACCGAGTACTTCCCGCAGAAAGCCAATCAGAACCAGGTAACCCTACCCCTTGGTGTTACCGGTATTGAAGGCGAGTACGATCTCAAAGTAACTGTTCGCGGTGGTGGT
Organism: Cyclonatronum sp.; assembly: GCF_022565315.1. Taxonomy (NCBI): domain Bacteria; kingdom Pseudomonadati; phylum Balneolota; class Balneolia; order Balneolales; family Cyclonatronaceae; genus Cyclonatronum; species Cyclonatronum sp. Next base: position 64,113 of record NZ_JAIUMX010000003.1, read on the forward strand.
ACAACAGGTCAGGCCGGCGCCATTCAGCTTGGCATCGCCCGTGCTATCCTTGAGATTAGCGAAGAGCATCGTCTGGTACTGCGTGAGCATAACCTGCTTACCCGCGACAACCGTATGGTTGAGCGTAAGAAGTACGGACAGCCCAAAGCCCGGAAGAACTTCCAGTTCTCCAAGCGTTAATTCGCTTCGCTTTTTTTATATCCGGATTTCGGATATCGTTTTATACCATCCAATTTTCATACAGTATAGACTTCAACACACATACACAGCGACGCGGCCCGGAGTGTTTTGCCCTGCCGGCTGAAGCTCAGAAAGCTTTATGCGGGTGCAAAATCGGAACCGTGAATGACCTGTGTAGAGGCCTAACTCGTTAACTTAATCAAATTTATGGCACAAGCAGCATCCCTTGAAGAGCTCCTCAAAGCCGGAGCTCACTTTGGTCACCTGACCCGTCGCTGGAACCCGAAGATGAAGGAATTCATCTTCATGCAGCGTAACGGCATCCATATTCTGGATCTCAACAAAACCCGTACGCACCTGCAGGAAGCCCTTGATGAAATCGGAAAGGTTTCCCGTTCCGGCAAAAAAGTCCTTTTTGTAGGCACTAAAAAACAGGCACAGGAAATTGTGAAGGAAGAAGCCCTTCGCGCCGGTCAGCCTTATGTTACCCACCGCTGGCTTGGCGGTATGCTCACCAACTTTTCAACCGTTCGTAAGAGCATCAACCGCATGGAAGAAATCGCGGCTATGCAAAAAGACGGTACCTACGAAAACCTGGTTAAAAAAGAGCGTCTGATGCTCGACCGGGAAAAAGAAAAGCTTGAGCAGGTTCTGGCAGGTATTGCCAATATGAACCGCATGCCGGGCGCTATTTTTGTGGTCGATATTGTTAAGGAAGAGATTGCGATTAACGAAGCACGCAAGCTCAATATCCCGATTTTTGCACTGGTGGATACCAACTGCGACCCTAACGTACCGGATTACATCATCCCCTGTAATGATGATGCCGCCAAAGCTATTCAGCTTATTGCATCCAATGTAGCTGATGCCATCATTGAAGGTAATGCCGAGCGCGATGCTCTCGAAGAAGAACAGCTCGCACTTGAGGCCTCTGCCGGCTCAGATGAAGCAGCTGAGGATGCAGCTGCAGGTGAAGAAAGCGAAGAAGGCGAAAAGTCTGATGCCCCACGCCGCCGCCGCCGCCGCCGCGGAGGCGAAAACTAAGCCCGTTGTTTCAAAAACCCTGCAGTCTTAAAACAGGCTGCAGGGTTGGTTTTTTAGCAGGAATCCGCCCTGCCTTTCCGACCGCCTTCAGTAAGGCGAACCGGATAAAAATCTATCTGAAAACAGGCATCCGGGCTCAGTTAGCTTGCCCGGCCGAATTAACCTTAAAATCAAAACTGCGATTAAATCGCATCTATTATTATGAGTATTTCAGCAGCAGATGTAAAGAAACTACGTGATGTTACCGGCGCAGGCATGATGGACTGCAAGAAGGCGCTTTCCGAGGCCAACGGTGATATGGAAGCCGCTATTGAATACCTGCGCAAAAAAGGGCAGAAAGTAGCTGAAAAGCGCGCTGACCGTGATGCCAAGCAGGGCCTTATTGCTGTTCACCTCAGTGATGACGGTAAAAAAGCCGCCGCTGTAGAGCTGAATTGTGAAACCGATTTCGTAGCACGCAACGAAGAGTTTATTCAAAATGCAGAGGCATTCGCCAAACTCGCTTTTGATCAGAATGTTGCTACCGCTGATGCCATCAGAGGGCTCGCTTTTGAAAGCGGAACAGTTGCCGGTCAGCTGGAAACCCTTGTTGGAAAAATCGGTGAAAAAATCGACATCAGCCGTGTAGTTTTGCTTCAGACCGAAGGTCAGATTGTTAGCTACATACACCCCGGCAGTCAGCTTGCCGTACTTGTTGATTTCGAAGGCCCGCTTAAAAATGCGGAAGTTGGTAAAGATGTAGCCATGCAGGTAGCGGCTATGTCGCCTATCGCAACCCGACGCGAAGAAGTTGACGGCTCCGTACTCGAAAAAGAGCGCGAAATTGCCGTTGAACAACTTATTAACGAAGGCAAACCCGAAGAAATCGCCAGAAAGGCAGCTGAAGGTAAAATTCGCCGCTTTTACGAAGAGCGCGTACTGCTCGAGCAAAAATTCGTGAAGGATAACAGCCTTAGCGTTGCTCAGTACCTCAAGCAGGAAGGTGAGCCGGCCGTAAAAAGCTTCAGCCGCATTCAGCTGGGTGAGCATTGATTCAGCATTCTTTTACAGGCTGCTTCCGGTTTCGGAAGTAGCCTTTTTTTTGCCTGTTAATCCGGCTGTAGCCCAAAGTGACGTGTGAAAGAAGCTGAAAGCAGGTATCTTATAAATCAAAACGCAGAGGAAGTCCTTTTTTACTGCTGCGATAAATCCTTCTCACATTATACTGCATACTTATGTATAAGCGAATTCTATTAAAGCTTAGCGGTGAAGCACTGCTGGGCGAACAAGGACACGGAATAGACGGTAAAGTTCTCGAAGCCTATGCCGATGAAATCAGGCTCGTTCATGAACAGGGCGTTCAGGTCGCCATCGTGATCGGCGGCGGTAATATTTTCAGGGGGATGAAAGCTGCAACCGATGGCATGGACCGCGTTCAGGGTGATTATATGGGGATGCTTGCTACCATGATAAACAGCATGGCTCTGCAGGATGCCCTCGAACAAAAAGGCGTAGCCACACGGCTGCAGTCGGCCATCCGGATGGAGCAGATCGCCGAGCCTTTCATCCGCCGCCGCGCCGTGAGGCACCTCGAAAAAGGCCGTGTGGTCATTTTTGGTGCAGGCACCGGAAATCCCTATTTCACGACCGATACAGCCGGATCCCTTCGGGCCATCGAAATTGAAGCCGATGTAATCCTTAAAGGTACCCGTGTTGACGGTGTGTACGACAAAGACCCGGAAAAAAATCCCGACGCCGTTAAATTCGACCGCATTACCGGTGATGAAGTGCTCAGCCGCAGGCTTTCGGTGATGGACCTTACAGCATTTACCTTATGCCGTGATAACCGCACCAATATCATTGTCTTTGACATGGGCAAGCCTGGTAATCTGCTTAAAGTCGTTAAAAAAGAAGCAGTAGGAACACTTGTGGAGTGGGATTACTGATATTCAGCTATTCAGCCCTTCATTTATGCTGTAACAGATATTTTAAAACGGCGGTGTAAAACCGTATTTTCCGTATTCTGAAAAAAATTTCGATGCCTGCTGTACACACAGGCCAAATGTATTTACGAAATCCTGTATTTCTATGATTTTACCTGAGTTAGAACCTATCATTGAAGAGGCGAAGATGGAAATGGACCTCTCTATCGAATTCCTGAAGCGGGAGTTCAACCACATCCGTGCCGGAAAAGCCAATCCGGCATTGCTTGACGGCATTCGCGTAGATTATTACGGGAGTCAGACGCCCCTGAATCAGGTGGCCAATGTTTCGGCACCGGAGCCGCGTATGCTGGTTGTTCAGCCGTGGGAGAAATCGATGATACACCCTATTGAGCGTGCTATTCAGGCTTCCAACCTGGGTCTGAATCCGCAGAATGACGGAACCCTGATCCGCATTCCGCTGCCCATCTTAACGGAAGAGCGACGTCAGCAGCTGGTTAAAATAGCCCGCGATACCACCGAAAAAGCCCGTGTGAGTATCCGAAATGCCCGCCGCGACGCCAACGACGCAATTAAGAAAAAAGTGAAGTCAGATTCCCTTCCGGAAGACTCCCGCTTTGCCGCTGAAGATCAGGTTCAGAAACACACCGACGATTACACAAGTCAGGTTGAAGAGCTGCTCAAGCATAAAGAACACGAAATAACGAGCATTTAGCCATCGGCCTGATTCAGTAAATTAAATTCAGGGCCGGTTCGCATTTTGCAGCCGGCCCTTTTTTTGGCTGTATAATTCGCTTATTCAAGCAGGTTACCTGCCGCCTTCCCGAAACCGGAAACAGGCGGTAAACGAGCACACCTCCCTCATGTATTTATCAGAGCTATCGCTACACGGGTTCAAGAGCTTCGCCAATAAAACGACCGTCCGTTTCGACAGTGGTATTACCGGAATTGTGGGCCCAAACGGCTGCGGTAAATCAAATATTGTTGATGCTTTAAGATGGGTATTGGGCGAACAGCGTGCAAGCCTGCTGCGCTCGGCCGCTATGCAGAGCGTAATTTTTAATGGTACCGCAACCAAGAAAGCGCTGGGGATGGCGGAGGTATCCATTACCATACAAAATAACCGCGGCGTACTGCCGGTGGAATACACCGAAGTGACCATCAGCCGCCGCCTGTTTCGCTCCGGCGACAGCGAATACCTGCTCAACGGCTCGGTCTGCCGGCTCAAAGATATTGTAGAGCTTTTCATGGATACCGGCATCGGGCCCGGCGCCTATTCGGTGATTGAGCTGAAGATGGTGGAGGAAATCCTCAACGACAAAAACAACGACCGCCGCCGCCTTTTTGAAGAAGCTGCCGGCGTGACCCGCTACAAAGAAAAGCGCAAGCAAACCCTCCGCAAGCTCGATGAAACCGTTGCCGATCTGCAGCGGGTTGAAGACATCCTGGTCGAAATCCGCAAAAAAACGCGCTCCCTGCAGCTGCAGGCCGACAAAGCCCGCAAAGCCAAGGAGTTTAACGAGCGGCTGGAAGGGCTTGACCTCGCCTGGTCGAAGCATGAGTACGACCGGCTTCAGCTTAAACTGAAGCCACTGGTTGAGCAGATTGTGGCCGCTGAACGGGAGAAATCGCAGCTCGAGCAGCAGTACAATGCGCTGGAGGAAGAGCTGGTACTTGCCGGTGAAAAGCTTGCGGAGCGCGAGCGGGCTGCTTCTGAAGCGCGGCGTGAGATGGGCGCCGCGCAGGGCCGCTACCGGGAAACCGAGACGACCATCCGCATCAACCGGGAGAAAATCAGCAGCGAGAAGCAGGTAATCCTTCAGTTTGAGCGGGATATCGAGCAGGCCGAGAACGACATCTCCGGACTGAAAAGAAGCAAGCTGACGGCCGAAAACATTTTAAAGGAGCGGGAAGCCGCCCTGCTCGGGGGCACCGAGGAGCTGGATAAGTTTCGCGATTTGTTTAAAAATGCCGATCTGGAAGCAGGTGAGCTGCGCCGGAAGGTGAACAACCTCGCAAGGGAACAGGAAGCCCTCAACAATCAGATCAATCAGATTCAGTCGCAGAAAATACGGCTGGAATCACGGGTTGAGGGCGTTGATGACGATCTGCAGCGGATGGCCCGCCAAAAGGAAGAGCTCACCGAAGAGCTGGGCATCAACAGCAAAGATGCGGAACTGCTGGCGGCTCAGCTGGAAAAGCAGCGCGGGGAGCAGCAGGCGGCCGAGGCAGCCCTCGCGGCCATCGGGCAAAAGCGGGAGCAGGCACGGCAGCGCATCAGCGACCTTAAAGATGAGCTTCGTGCAGTGCAGAGCCGGCTGTCGGCCCTGGAATCGGAGCGGGAACTGGTAGAGCAGATTGCACGCTCGCACGAGTCGTTTCCGGGCAGCGTCCGTTTCCTGCTGGAGCAAAAGCAGCCCGTTACCGTGCTTACCGATCTCTTTTCGACGCAGCAGCAGTTTGCCGTTGCCCTTGAAGCCGCCCTGGGCGATGCCCGCTTTTTGCTGGTTGCCGAAACGCAGCAGCAGGCTGATGAGGCCTTCACCCTGCTCAAAAAAGAAAACAAAGGCCGCGCACAGATTTTTGTGAAGGATGTTTTGAATGAGCGCATCAGGCGCAATCCCGAACTGCTTCAGGCGGAGGTACACCCCGATTCGCTGGCCGCGCGGGTGAGTTGTGATGACAGCCTGATCCCGCTGCGCAACCTGCTGCTCTCCGGAATTTTCCTTGCTGACTCTGTGGAAGAAGCTTCATCCCGTTTTTCGGAAGATGTTTCCCCCGTTCTTTTTGTAACGCCCGACGGCGAGCTCATCCGGCGGGAAGGCATCATCCGGAGCGGGAGCGCCGAAAAAAACATCGGTCTGCGGGTGGGCCTGAAAGACCGCCTGACCAAACTCGAATCGCAGATTCAGGAGCAGGAAGCGGCCTTTGCGCAGGGCAGCATCACCCTTGAAAAAACCAATGAAGAACTCGCTTCCCTCGATGAAACGGCTGTTCGTTCGGCCCTGCGGGAGGCCGAAGCTGCTGTGCGGAAATCCGAACAGCGGCTGGCAGCGGTGCAGTCAGAGAAGCAGCTGTATGAGCGGAATCTGGCCGAAATCCTGAAGCGGGAAGAAGGGCTGGATACGCAGATCGGTCAGACCCGGGCGCAGCTCCGCGAGCTTCAGCCGCAGCTGGATGAGGTCAAGTACCGGCTGGATCAGGTGATCGAAGAGCAGCTGATGCTGCGGAACGAGCTCCGGCAGAAAGAGGAAGCCCGGCAGCGGGCGCAGCAATCCATGAATGATGCCCGTGTGAAGGAGCAGCGGCTGCGCTCTGAGGCCGAAAGCTATCAGCGGGAAATAGAGCAGGCGGGTCAGTCTATCACGACCATCAAAGAGCGGCTCGATCAGCGGGCGGGGCAGGCGCGCAACAGCCGGGAGAAAATCGAAAGCCTGCGCGATCAGACCGAAGAGCTTGAAGGCCATCTTGAAGAGCTGGATGCGCAGCGCAGGCGGGCGGAGGCAGCCTTCCGCGAAACTGAGGAGGCAACGGCCCGGCAGCGCGGGCGCATCCGCGAGCTGGAAGATCAGGCCCGGCAGCTACAGCGCAAAAAAGAGGTGAACACCAACCTGCTGCATCAGCTGCAGATTGAGCAGTCGAAGCTCGAAATGGCCGTAAGTTCAGTGAGCGATCACATCTGGCAGACCTACGGCAAGATGATGGAGCAGATTGAAAGCAGCCTCCCGGAGGATACGGAACCCGCAGAAGTAAAGCAGGAGATTCAGAAGCTGCGGGAGCGGCTGCGGCAGATCGGCGAGGTGAACCCGCTGGCGATTGATGAATACGAGGAGGAAAAAGAGCGCCTCGACTTTTATGAAACGCAGGTAAGCGACCTTCACGAAGCTGAAACCAAGCTCCGGCAGACCATCAAAGAAATTAACGATACGGCCAACGAGCGCTTTCAGAACACCTTTGAGCAAATCCGCGAAAACTTTAAGCGGGTGTTCAGCATGTTGTTTATGGAAGACGATTTCTGTGATTTGATTCTCGAAGAACGCTCCGACGATCCGCTGGATCACCGTATCGAAATTATCGCCAAGCCGCGGGGCAAGCGTCCTTCCAATATTGAGCAGCTTTCCGGCGGGGAAAAAACCCTCACGGCCATCGCGCTGCTGTTTGCGATTTATCTGGTGAAGCCCTCCCCCTTCTGTATTCTGGATGAGGTTGATGCGCCGCTTGATGATGCCAATGTGGATCGCTTCACAAGCCTGATCCGTCAGTTCAGTCGCGAAACGCAGTTCATCGTGATAACGCACAACAAGAAAACCATGGAAAAGGCCGAAGTGATGTACGGCGTAACCATGCAGGAAACCGGTGTGAGCCGGCTGGTCGGTGTGCGGCTCGACGGGGTTGAGAGGGCAAAGGCCTGAGTTAAGTAAAAGCTACAGAAACGCTTGTGCAGCAGCGTATGTTTGCCCTCAGTGAAACAGACAGAACTTCAAACATCATTTTAATACCCTCAGCAGATGCCCAAGAAATTTGATATTCCTGAATTTTACACTTCAGAAATAATCCGGACCGTAAAAGAAGCGCGGCAGGTACTCGATCCACGCAAGAAAAATCTGGAGCCGGTCATGATTGATTTCGGCCCTGTACAGTTTTTGGTTCCCCGGCATTTTGGCTTCTGCTACGGCGTGGAAAACGCCATCGATATTGCTTACCGGACCGTTGAGCAAAACCCAGATAAAAATATTTACCTGCTCAGCGAGATGATTCACAACCCAAACGTGAATGAAGACCTGAAGCGGCGCGGGGTGAAGTTTCTGTTCGAAACCAACGGCGAGGTGCTTATCCCCTTTTCTGACCTTACTGCTGACGACATCGTGATTGTGCCGGCTTTCGGCACAACCCTCGAAATTCAGGCTGAGCTCGAAGCCCTGGGCATCAACCCCTATCAATACGACACAACCTGCCCGTTTGTGGAGAAGGTGTGGAAGCGGGGCAGTCAGCTGGGTAAAAAAGACAATGCCCTGGTTATTCACGGCAAGCACACGCACGAAGAAACCCGGGCGACCTTCTCACACAGTGCCGCGGCATCATCGGCGGTTGTAGTGGTGCTGAACCCGGATGAAGCCCGCATCCTGGCAGAGATTATGCTGGAAAAGCGTCCGCTGGAGGATTTTGATCAGTACTTTGCCCACAAATCTACGCCGGGCTTCAATCCGCTGCGCGACCTGGAGAAATTCGGGGTAATTAACCAAACAACCATGCTCGCAACCGAAACGCAGGAGGTGATGGACATCCTTCGTGAAGCCGTTTCGGAGAAATACGGTGAGGATAATGTAAAGCAGCACTTCGCCGATACTTCAGATACCCTCTGCTACGCTACCAACGAAAACCAAAGCGCAACCCGCGCACTTATGGAAGCCGATGCCGACCTCGCGCTCGTTGTGGGCGGGTACAATTCCTCCAACACCACACACCTTGTGGAGCTGCTCGAGCACAGCTTCCCGACCTTTCATGTGCGGGACGCCTCCGAAATCAAATCACCCGAAGAAATACATCACTTTGATCAGTGGAAGAAAGAAATTTTGGTATCGGCCAACTGGCTTCCTCAAGGGTTGGAGCGTCCGCTGAAGATTGCGATTACCTCAGGCGCCTCCTGTCCGGATGTGCTTGTTGATGAGGTGATTCTGAAAGTTCTCACCTATTTCGAAAACACCCGCTCAGCGGAAGAAGCCCTGCTGCCCTTCACAAGCGAGCCGGCTTAAGCTGTACTTTAAACAGATACTGACTAATAACTATATTTTTTGGTCAGTGAAGTGACTTATTATTATAATTAATGGTTGTTATGTTGACCTGAAAGTATAATTATTCCTATATTGGGAATAAAAATGTTTGAAAGGTCACTTGCCGAAAAACTTAAGCGGAAAATTCAGGGCGGCAAAGCGCTCGTTCTGATAGGCGCCCGACAGGTCGGAAAGACGACTCTGCTAAATCACATTCTCGAGGGGAAGGATTTTTTGTTTCTGGACGGGGATGACCCGACAACAAGAAGCCTGCTGAACAGTCCGAATACCGAGCAGCTGCGCTCGCTTATTGGTGATTCCAGGATCGTTTTTTTAGATGAAGCGCAGCGCATAAAAGGGATCGGCCTCACGCTCAAAATTATCACAGATCAGTTTAAGCAGGTAAGCCTTTTGGTGAGCGGGTCGTCGGCTTTTGATTTGGGAAGTGAGCTGAACGAGCCGCTAACCGGCAGGAAGTGGGAGTATGAACTGTACCCGATTTCATGGGAAGAGTACGAAGCCGGCATTGGTTATCTGAAATCCGAGCAGCAGCTGGAAAACCGCCTGTTGTACGGCTTCTACCCCGAAGTAATTGTAAATCAGGGTGAGGAGCGCGAAACCCTCAAAAACATTGTGGACAGCTACTTATACAAAGATATTCTTTCGTTTGCAGATATTCGCAAGCCCGAGGTGCTGGAAAAACTGCTTCAGGCCCTCGCTTTGCAAACCGGCAGTGAGGTAAATTATAATGAACTGGCTCAGCTAATTGGCATTAACAAAATTACGGTGCAGACCTATATCGATATTCTCGAAAAAGGCTATGTGGTTTTCAGGCTGAACAGTTTCAGCAGGAATCTCAGAAATGAGATAAAGCAAAACCGTAAAGTGTATTTCTACGACAACGGGGTGAGAAACATGATTTTGGGGAATTTCCAGCCGCTGAATCTGAGGCAGGATAAAGGGGCGTTGTGGGAAAATTTTCTGATATCAGAGCGGCTGAAGCAGAACAAATATAAAAATACCTTTGCGCAGATGTATTTCTGGCGCACCACACAGCAGCAGGAAATTGATTTTGTGGAGGTTAAAGACGGTGCAATAAGCGGCTATGAGTTCAAATGGAAGGCTCAGAAAGCGAAGTTCAGCAAAACCTTTACGGAAACCTATAAGGCTGAAACGCAGCTGGTTAACCGGGATAACTTTCGGAAATTTGTACTGATTTAACAGGTAAAACGATAAGGCCGAACGGGTTAACTCCCGCCCGGAAAGAAGAATGCCGGGCATTGCATAACTGATACAGCCGGGTTTAGTCTTCAATCAGCAAAAAGTATGAAATGCGCCTTGGTACGGATGAGCGTATGCTCACTGAAAACTCGGAGTCGTCGGCAACAAGCTCTGGCTGCAGAAAACCGGTTGTGTCGGCAACAATGGCCTGATAAGGCACAACCGCACGAAACAGCTGTCTTCGGTTAACTTCGCTGTATTGGGTAATAGGCACATTGTACCTGATTGTGAGCACTGACGGAGACAGAATAACCGCAGGTCTGTTGGTTCCGCCGGTAATTTCGATAGGGACACGAATTTCACCTTCGGTAAACTCAACAATATTTGCACTAAGTGATACCTCTGACGTGCTGAGCCGGATGAGGTCACCGCTGTCTTCAAGGGGGATTGAAGCATTCAGCGGTGTTTGCAGATCGTCGAAACGCGCAAAACGCGTGGGCCAGCTGTCGATGTTTTCGACCAGCGATCGGGCGCCTGAAATGGTAACGCTGTCCGGACTGATAACGGGTGCCCGGAGCAGACCAAACTGCCGTCGGGTTTCAAGCTGAATATTGGGTACAACCGGTACTTTACGGGATAGCGCAGGTTCAAGCCTTATGGATACAGACGATGGTTCTGCACGTGAGAGGCTTATATCACTTGTGCCTGTAATCTGCTGCTCAATGCTTTGGTAAAGGTTTGTAGCGCTCTCATTAATGTTAACGGCAAGCCGGGGAATGCTGCCGTAAAGGCCAAGCAATTTCCAGCCTTCACCGGTAAAAGTGGCGCGTACCGTTTCAGGCAGCGACTGAACTGGAGCCTGGTTCTCGGGAAAAGCACCGTAGTACAGAGGGATATCAAGTGTTACTGAAAAATCCCGGCTGAGGTTGATAAGCAGCCATAAACCGAGCGCAATACTGTAGGCAACAAGAAACACCAGCACTTTTTCAGTTCGCTGCATATTTCCTGAACCGCTCACACTTTCAGTGGAAGCAATGGATTTTATTCGGTTCCAAAGGGAAGCTAAAAACGATAGGAAATTGGGCATAGAAAGAATAAGATGAGGTCAGCCGTAAGTCAAAGTTGTTTAATATACCAAAAAGGAATTACGGATATCAGAGTACAACAATAGCGCTTAAGATTTCGTCGCGAACCCTTCTGTTGAGCCTTTCTTTAAAAGAAAACCGCTGGAAGTGAAGCTCCTGCCGCCATGACTGATTTTCGACTTTTATAAACAAAACATCACCCTTTAACCAAAAATCTTTAACCTGTTCCATGATACGTTCCCCGGCTACTTCCGGGAATACCGACAGAATCATACCCCGTTTGAGTTTTTTGCGCTGCGGGTGATGATCCAGGAAATCCTTGAGGATGTCACTGAGTGCAACTGGTTTGTTGGCAAAATAAGACATAGGAGGCAGGTAGAAATAAAAAACGCGCTGCTGTCCCGGTAGTACCGGTTCAGGACAGCGCGTTTCTGAGATTAAACGAAAAGTTTATCAGGCCGATACTTTTTGTTTTTCATAAATCGGCGGCGCGTTCTCTGTAATGGTAGCACGAGTAATGATGCATCGCTTTACATTTTTCATGGAGGGCAGGCTGAACATAATTTCAAGCATGGATTTCTCCATAATTGATTTCAGGCCGCGGGCACCGGTTTTGCGTACCATGGCAAGCTCTACTACGGCTTCAAGCGCATCTTCCTCGAAAACAAGCTCTACGTCTTCCATCTCGAACATCAATTGATATTGCTTAACGATAGCATTTTTGGGCTTGGTCATTATTTCAATAAGCGTAGCTTTGTCAAGCTCATGCAGGCCTGAAATAACCGGAAGGCGGCCGATGAGTTCGGGTATAAGCCCGAATTTCTGAAGGTCTTCAGGTTCTGTGTAACTAAAGATCTTCGGGTTATTTTTATCGAAACGGATTTGGGACTGACTCTGAAAACCCATGGATGAGCTGGATAAACGCCGGGAAATCACTTCTGCAAGTCCGTCGAATGCCCCCCCGCAAATAAACAGAATATTGGTTGTATCAACTTTCACAAAGCTTTGCTCGGGATGCTTACGCCCGCCTTTTGGCGGCACATTGGCGACCGTGCCTTCGAGAATTTTGAGCAGCGCCTGTTGCACGCCTTCTCCCGAAACATCACGAGTGATGCTTGGGTTGTCGCTTTTGCGGGCAACTTTATCAACTTCATCAATATAAACGATGCCTCTCTGAGCACGCTCTACGTCATAGTCTGCAGCCTGCAGAAGGTTTGCAAGAATACTTTCCACATCTTCACCCACATAACCGGCTTCTGTGAGGGCTGTTGCATCGGCTATGGTAATGGGTACATTAATAAGCTTGGCGAGGGTACGGGCAAGAAGCGTTTTCCCTGAGCCGGTAGGCCCGAGCAGCAGAATGTTGCTCTTTTCGATTTGGATATCGCCGGTTATATGTTTGTGTTCCTCCAAAGAGATACGCTTGTAATGGTTATATACGGCAACCGAAAGGGTCTTTTTGGCATAATCCTGACCAATCACATACTCATCAAGCTTGGCTTTGATTTCGAGCGGTTTGAGTATTTTAGAGTAATTGCTCGAGCGGGCATTTTTCTTTTTTATGGATTCCTGTTCCACAATTCCGGCAGCATCATTTACGCAGTAATTGCAGATATAAACTTCAGGCCCGGCAATCATGCTGCTTACTACTTGGGAGGAACGTCCGCAAAACGAGCATTGAATCGGGTCTTTTCTTTTTTTTCCGCTCATCTGTTTAATACAAAAAAATGTTGAGATTCAGGTGGTGTAAAAATATCCTTCTCTTAGAAAGGTACAATAATTTATATACAAAACAGCCAGATTCCGTCCCTGTTGCAGGTGAAATCTGGCTGATAAATCATTTGGGCAATGCTGTTTATTTATCGCGACGCATTACTTTATCAACAAGGCCGTAAGAATGTGCTTCGTCTGCTGTCATCCAGTTATTACGGTCTGATGCCTTGATGATTTCCTCAACCGTGTGGCCTGAGTGATCGGCGATAATCTGACTGAGAGACTGCTTGATCCGCAAGATCTCACGGGCCTCAATTTCAATATCACTTGCCTGCCCCTGTACGCCGCCAAGAGGTTGGTGAATCATTACACGAGCGTTTGGGAGTACGGCCCGCTTGCCTTTTGCGCCTGCTGTGAGCAGCACGGCACCCATTGAAGCAGCCATGCCGATACAGGTTGTGGATACATCACACTTTACGTACTGCATGGTGTCGTAAATCGCCAGACCTGCCGATACAACGCCGCCGGGACTGTTGATGTAGATGTTGATATCCTTTTCGGGATCTTCAGATTCAAGGAAAAGAATCTGTGCTACTATGTTGGCCGCTATTGCATCATTAATGGGTGTACCAAGTATGATGATGCGGTCTTTAAGCAGGCGTGAGTAAATGTCGTAGGCACGCTCGCCCCGGGAGGTGGTTTCGATAACCATCGGTACAAGGTTATTGTACACTTCACCCTGCCCTGACATTTCTAAAGAGTTGCGGTCGAAAAGTGGTTGTGTTGGGAATGACATATAAAAAAGATCAAGAAATCAAAAATGGAGTTGCGGCAGCCGGCAGTAAGTGCTTACGGCTTGTTTGCGTATTTTTCTTCGTATTCTGCTTTGCTTAACTCGTTAACTGAAACTTCGTCAACAAGTTTACTGAAAAGTTTGTCGGTACGGATCCGCATGCGAAGCTGCTCTAAGTAACCGCTTTGGGATGCATAAAAGTTCTTGAGCATTTCGGCAGGAAGCCCCATTTTAGCAGCTTCAGCCTGGAAAAAAGCATCTACATCTTCAGGCGTAATCTCAGTGTCCGGGTATTTTTCAAGCAAATCGGAAACAATGAACGACCAGCGTGCTTCATCGATGATGTTCTCTTTGTTCTTCTCTTCAAAAGAAACCCGGTCGAAATCAGCAGGCAGCTCTTTTGTTTCCTCGTTGCGCTCACGGTCGATTCGTGAATTCAGCACATCATTGTATATGGCTGAAGGCACTTCGAAATCATGCGCTTTGATCAGCGCTGTGGCGATCTTGTCGCGCAGAAGGTCATCAGCGGTGCTGTCGAAGTAGTTTTGGATCTGACTCTTGAGGAAGCTGCGGAACTCCTCTTCATTGGAGGCTTCTCCGCGGCTGCCGTTGCGGAAGAACTCTTCGTTCAGTTCCGGCAGGCTGTACCGTTCAACTTTTTTGATGACAGCTTTGTACTGTACGGTTTTGTCGTCAGCTTCCTTAAGGTTCAGAACGGTTTCTTCGCCGGCTTTTTTGCCTGTGAGCTGCGCCTTGTATTCGGCGTTTTCTTCGCGGTCAAAATCCAGAACGAGGTCTTTGTCGGCATCTTCAGTTTCATTGCCTTCGGCATCAAGCTTAACCACATCAACAGTTACACGGTCTGTTTCGGTGGCAGCTTCTTCCGTTTCGGTCCACTCGCCGCTGCGGCGCAGGTTGGCCTGATATTCTTTTTCAACTTCCTCGTCGGTTACATCGTGTACGAGCTTATCAACAGTAATGCTGCTAACCTCAGTAAGTTCATAATCAGGCTTAACACTTATTTCAAACTCGAGGCGGAGCTTACCGTCTTCGTAGGTGTTGGAAATCACTCTGGGCTCACCAACAGGGTTGTGCTTCGGGAAGATTTCCGTTCTGAACACTTCCTGAATGTATTCGTCAACCTGTTCCTGCTCTACTTCCTGACCGATACGCTTTTTCACCAGGCCCATCGGTGCCATACCGGGTCGGAAACCGGGTACGGTCATTTTTTTGCGGTACTCGCGAAGTGATTTCTCAATGCGCGGACCAATGTCTGACCGATCGGCTTCAACAATAATTTTTTTGTCAACCGCGCTGATGTTTTCTACCGTAATATTCACTGAATTGAAAATTAAAGGGTGATGCGATGTATGTTAACCCGAACAGGCCCGTAAAATTAGCAAAGGGAAATCCGGAAACGGGAAGTGAGCCTGAGGGCCTCTTTGAAAAAATAAAAACGAATAATGTTTAAAACGTGGGGACAGGCGGGTCTGCGTGCTGAAACTGTCTTCCCCAAAAACAATAAAAGCCGCCTGAAAGGCGGCTTTAGCGTACGAGAGGGGGGACTCGAACCCCCACGCCGCGAAGCACTAGATCCTAAATCTAGCGTGTCTACCAATTCCACCACTCTCGCTTAAAAATGCACTTTACAGGCACATTTTGATAAGATTGCAAAGATACAGTTATTCCGCTTCAGAATCAACAGCTGCCGAAGGCACCAAATGATGCCGTTCTGCCTGACCCCTTTATCGGATTAATATCAGTTCTTCCTGCGGGGCGGTGAGGTAAGCAGCGCCGCTTTCGGTAACTACAGCCATTTCTTCAACGGAAATGGTTTTGGTGCCGCCCTCAATTTCCCACTTGTAGAAACCGTCGAAGGCGAAAACCATGCCTTCGCGCAGCTCACGGAATGAATAGGGGGATGGCTCCCGGTCAAGCTGCCCGCCTCCGAGGCGCGGCCCTACATCGTGCGCCTGATACCCCACGGGATGGCCCGTGCTCCAGAATACTTCCATAGAACCGTTTTCGCGCATCCATTCGCGCTGGGTTACATCAACCTGCAGGCCTGTCACGCCGGGCCGCATGGCGGCGAGTGCCCTGCGGTTGCCTTCACGGGCCACCTCCCAGTACTGCTGAATACGGGCCGGTGCTTCGGTTTCATCAGGGTGGAGCACGTAGGCAAACCGCTGAATGTCAGTTACCCAGCGGTCATACACGCGGATGCCGAAATCGATCTGAATTACATCTCCGTGCTGAATAACGCGGTCGGTTGCGTGTGCATGGCCGCGGTCAGGCCCGGAGTTAACCAGCGGGTTTTGGTCCGGCGCCCATGCATCGGTTACGCCGGCTTCCCGCATTTTGGCTTTCAGGAAATCGGCAATGTCGCGGTCAGTGCTCACGCCCGGTACCACCTGCGCGTAGGCTTCGTGCTGCCATTGCGCGGTAACAGCTGCCGCTTCGGCCATGATTTCGACCTCGGCGGGCAGCTTCACCGAAAGCCATTCATACACCAGCTCTTCGGAGGAAACAATGCGGTTGCGGGCGCCGGGTGTCATCATGCCGGTAAAAGCCGAGTACTGTGTGTGGCTGAGGCCGTCCGCAAATTCGTTGCTGCTGCTGTAATTGAGTGCGATGGCGCCTGTCGTATTGTTGCTGAGCCATTCTGCAGCAGCACGCATGGCCCCGATGTTGTAATCGACCACTACAACGGAATCCTGCAGGCCGAGCTCCTGCAGGGCTGCAGCCTCGCCGGGAGGTGAAAAAGCAAGCGAAAAGATTTCGCCGCCGCGCTGCTGAAAGGCGAACACGGCCGGTGCTACTGCGTTTTCGCAGCCGACATGTGCGGCGAGCGGGTCGTTGTTGTTGGAGCGGCACACAACGGCCCAGGCCTCAGCTTCTGCCCGCTGCATGGCCGGGCCGAGCAGGGTACCGATGCGTTCCTGCCGGATTTCAGGCCATGGGCTGGGCCCGGAAAACAGCCCGGGATGCTCTCCGGCCGTATTATCATGGGAGGTACAGCTGAGCATGGTCAGGGCAATCAGTATGAGCGGGGCGGCCTTGAGGAGCAGGCGGAGGAACAAAGGTTGGTGTTTCATCTGGGCAGAAGGTTTGGTTGCGTGTGAAACGGTTTTTGGGGAGCAGCAGCAAGCCGGGATCAGGCCCGGAAAGCATCATCCTAAATACAAAAGCGATCGGAAAGGTGCAAAACAGTAAAACGTAAGTTTTCTGGTAACAAATCTGGTAACACGCAAAAAAAAAGCCTGCAAGTCAATGACTTACAGGCTTTTGTGTGCCCTGGACTGGACTCGAACCAGCACGCCGTTGCCAGCACCACCCCCTCAAGATGGCGTGTCTACCAATTTCACCACCAGGGCAAGGGTTTTTTGTTGCAGACTTCAAATATAGGTACAAAAAGCAGGCTTATGCAAGTATTCCGGCTTGTTTTTTTAGCAATTTGTCAGGGCGCTTTTTTTTGCTCGTCGCGCTCTTCAATTACTTCGAATTCGGCGTCTTCTACATTGCCGACGCGGCGGCGGGTTTCTCCGCTTCGTGTATTCGGCTGCCGGAAGCCTGTTCCGGGCTTATCATCGAAAGGAGGCCGGCCCGGGTTTGCAAAGCGCTCACGGCGCTTCATATACGCATCAGCGGCTATGCGGATGAGCAGGAAAATAAGTATAAAAAAAAGCAGGTATTTCATGTGGGCTTCAGGTAAATGCGGTCCTGAGTGAGCGTTTCGTGGAATATGCAGTGCTCAATGGCCTTATAATGATCCGGGTTGTTCACGAAATCCGCATCATTGGCCCGGATAATCAGAACCGGGGCTTTGGTATAGTGTTTGAAAAAATGGTTATAGGAATCGCTGAGCTCACTCAGATAGTCCTCGCTGATGTGCTGTTCGTATTCCCGGCCTCTGTTCCGGATATTTTCCATGAGGCGGTCAACGCTGCATTGTATGTACACCATCAGATCGGGTTTGGCTGCAATACCGCTCATAATGGAGTAGATTTTATCATAGAGTGCAAGCTCATCATCGCTGAGGTTCAGCCGGGCAAAAATGCGGTCTTTATCGAAGATGTAGTCGGAAAGGATGGTTTCCTGAAACATATCTTTTTCAAAGAGGCGCTGCTGCTGATTAAAGCGGCTTGCCAGAAAGGTGAGCTGCGTCTGAAAAGCGTAACGCTCCCGGTCCTCATAAAATTTGGGCAGGAAAGGGTTGTCTTCGAACTCTTCAAGAACAAGACGGGCGTTGTGCTGTTTGGCGAGCATGGTAGCGAGCGAGGTTTTACCCGCTCCTATTACGCCCTCGATGGCTATGTAATCGTATTTATTCACGGCTAAAATCTACCACAATAAAGCTGTTTTGTAAACCTGCATTTTTGGAGCCTGCCCGAGCAGTTCGGCTGCTGTTTGGTTTAACCGGGGATGCCGCCATGCGGGCAGGATTTCAGCAAGGGGCATCAGAACAAATGCCCGTTCATGGCAGCTTTTGTGTGGGATAGTGAGGAATGATGAATCCAGGATAAGGCCGCCGCAGCTGATGATATCAAGATCGAGGGGGCGGTTGCCCCAGCGTACTGCGCTGAAATCACGGCCTTGTGCTGCTTCGGTCTGTTTGAGATTTGCGAGAAGCCGTTCCGGTGGCAGCAGGCACTCAAAAGCTGCTACCGCATTGAGAAAAGGGGCATCAGCAGGGCCAACAGCTTCACTCTCATAAACCGAAGACTTCAGCAATGGCTGCCCGCTGCTGTTTCCGGCAAGCTGCATACAGCAGCGCAGCCCTTCGCCCAGGTATGTGAGCCGGTCGCCTTCATTGCTGCCCAGCGCAATAACTACCTGCGCCATGTGCGGCTGATTTCGACATATTCGCAATCCTGAACCACCGGCGGGTGATGCTTGCGCAGGCAAACCGTGATTTCCGGCACCTGCGGGAATGCCTGCAGCAGCCGGCTGCCGATTTGCTCAAGCAGCTTTTCGATCAGCTTCACCGGTTTACCCTGCATGATATCAGCAATAAGGCTGCATGCCTTGCTGTAATCCAGCGTGTTGCTGAGTTCGTCGGTAAGGCCGGCTTCACCAAGCGAAACGGAGAAGTCAACATCTATCGAAAAGCTGTTTCCGGTTTCCCGTTCAAAGGGGGAATAACCGTGCGGTGCCCTGAAGCGCAGGTTGCGTATGCTGAGGCGATCCATGGTTACAGGCTGGCAAGCTCAATTTTCTGCGTGAGCTCTTTCACAATTTGTGCATGTCTTTGGCTTGTCTGAATGCGGTCTTCTATCGTGGTGATTGCATGAATCACCGTTGAATGATCGCGACCGCCGAACTGCAGACCAATGGACTTCAGGCTGGATTTAGTGAGTTTTTTGGAAAGATACATGGCAATCTGACGGGCTTCCACAATTTCCTGCTTGCGCGTTTTTTCACGTACTTTGTTGGTGTCGATGCCGAAAAAGTCGCAAACAAGGGCCTGAATGTTCTCAACGGTTACCTGTTTCGTTGTTTCCTTAATCATATCCTTGAGGATACGTTTGGCCATGGGCAGGTCAATGTGGTCGATTTGCTGAAGCGAGGAAGCCGCAAGCAGCTTGATGATGGCCCCTTCAAGATCACGCACGGATGATTTGAAATTGGTGGCGATAAACTCCAGGATCTGCGGCTCGAACTCAATGCCGTTGTCGATGGCTTTCCGTTCAAGAATTGCGAAACGGGTTTCGTAATCCGGCATTTGCAGATCGGCAGTTAAGCCCCATTTGAAGCGGGAAATGAGCCTGTCTTCAATATCTGAGATGTCTTTGGGGGGGCGGTCGCTTGTAAGGATAATCTGCTTGCCTTCCTGATGAAGA
The DNA here is from genome assembly GCF_022565315.1 of Cyclonatronum sp. Taxonomy (NCBI): domain Bacteria; kingdom Pseudomonadati; phylum Balneolota; class Balneolia; order Balneolales; family Cyclonatronaceae; genus Cyclonatronum; species Cyclonatronum sp. The sequence goes on from NZ_JAIUMX010000003.1 coordinate 83,682, forward strand.
GCATTGAAAATGTGGAAAAACTCTTCCTGAGTTTTCTCCTTACCGCTGAAAAACTGAATATCGTCGATGATGAGCACATCGATATTCCGGTACATCATTGAAAATTCACTTGCACGGTTGTTACGGATGGCCCGCACAAACTCGTTGGTGAAGTCATCAGAGGTAATGTAGAGGATGTTTTTTTCGTTGCCGAAGTCGTTGCGGATTTTGTTGCCGATGCTTTGAGTAAGGTGTGTTTTACCCAAGCCGGTGCCTCCGTAAATAAAAAACGGATTAAAGGAATTTGCGCCCGGGTTTTCGGCAATAGCAATCCCGGCTGAACGGGCAAGGCGGTTGCAGTCGCCTTCAATGAAGCGGTCGAACACATAGCTGGAGTTCAGATTGGAGTTGAGTCTGTTTTTCTGAATTCCGGGAATAACAAAAGGATTCTGAATCTGATTGGTCTGATAGCGCGGCAGGTCGTTCAGGGAGTTGTGGTAGGGCTGTGTGCCGGGCATGCTGCGCTGAGGCAGGTTTACCGAGGCAGCCGGCGGGGCGTAAGCCTCATTTTTACTTTCTACCTTGATGGAGTACTGCAGTTTACCGTCCCGGCCGATTACACTTTGGATGGTGTTGCGAAGAATGGTGTAGTAATGCTCCTCGAGCCACTCATACCAGAACTGTGAGGGCACCTGTATGGTTAGCGTTTGTCCCTCAATCCTTAAAGGTACAATGGGCTCAAACCAGGCTGAATATTTTTGTGCGTTGATTTTATCTTTTATCAGAGTCAGGCACTGAGCCCATTTCGCCCGGGCTATCTCATGAGACACGTTTGTTTCTTGCAGAGACACGATGAACTTGGAAAAAATGGTTGAAGAAAGGCAATTTGAAGCACAGTTATCCACAGAGGGGGTAACCGGTCGCTGAATATCACTGGCTTAAAATGCTGAATTATTTCCTGTAAGTCAAAGGGTCGGCCCCCAGGTTGGGGTAGTTATCCACATAGTGGTATAAGTGTGTTAAGAGCTTTATAATTAAATACTTGAGGTGAATTTTGTAAAGCCTCATTTTTTTACTTGACGGCACTTAAGGCACAACAAAGGCAGGTTTGCATATCCGGAATTCAGGGCCGCTTACGCCCAAAAAAAGTTACAAACAAGTTATCCACATTTTATTCTTACAGAATTTTGCAGGCCAGCATCCTGTCTTTTCCGGCATAATCCTGCCGTATCTGTACCTGAAAGCCGTATCCCGCAATTTCACGGCTGATTTCCGGGCCGAGGTTTTCGTGAATTTCAGCATATAAAGTGCCGCCAGGCCTCAGGTTTTTCCTGCCAAAACGGGCAAGTGCAGCATAAACGGAGCTGACATCGTGGTGGAAAAGCGCCGTTTCCGGTTCGAAAGCGGCAACCTCCCGGTCAATTGAAGCGCGTTCGCTAAAGGGTATATAGGGCGGGTTTGAGACAATAATGTGGTACGGACCCGCACCTCCGGTTAAGTCAGGTCTGAACAGGTCATGTTCAAAAAAGCGAATTTGGGCTTTGTGTTTCTCTGCATTGATGCGGGCCGTTTCGAGAGCCTGCCTGCTTATGTCGAAGGCGCTGAGTAAAAAATCGGGCCGTTCTGTTTTCAGGGCAATAGCGATGCATCCGCTGCCTGTGCCCGCATCGAGAATACACAGCTCTGATTCCTGTGCTGCATCTTCCAGAATAAGTTCAACCAGCTGCTCTGTTTCGGGCCGGGGAATCAGCACTTCCGGCCCAACCTTCATTTCCAGGCCAAAAAAATCTGTTTTGCCGGTTATATACTGAAGGGGCTCGTGTGCGGCCCGCCGGAGTATAGCGGGTTTGAGGGTGCTCAGTTCTTTGGTGTGCAGCAGCCGGTCGAATTGAAGGTAAAGGTCAAGCCGTTTGCAGGCTAAGGCGTCGGCCAGAAGCCATTCAATGCTCAGCCTCGGCTGATTGATACTTTTGCTTTCAAAATAGCCGGTTGCCCAGTCGAGCATGCTGAGCACCGTCCAGGTTTTCGGCACAGCAGGCAGTTCAGGCATCCGCGTCGGTATCTTCTGTAGTTTTACTCTCCTGAATGGTTAGCCCGAAACGACCGCTGAACTCCACAATAAACCCGTAAACCACATCCTGAATGAGCGGCTCTATGTTATCTGAAGATGCCGAACTGCCCCTAAAGCCCATTCTGCCACCGGTAATCACAAAATCAATTTCAATTTTATCACTAAGCGTTTTAATCAGGGCAGTTACGGTAGTGCTCGAGTTGATGAGCTTTCGGTGTTCTTCATAAATGAAAACACTGATCACATGCCCTGTTTCGGAAATGTGATGAGCAAAGTGATACTGAGGTTTCGTTTTATCTGCAAGGCTGCCGGCAAACATTTGAAGCGTATCTGACGGGCCGTAAATCATAAATTTTCTGACTGAATCCATACCTCTTATTTAATGTGGACGTTTGATATCCTTAGGAACCAAAAATGATGTATAATAGTATATAACTGTTGTTCTGTTAAACCGGGAACTGCAGGTGAAAATAAAAAACTGCAGCACAAGGATGATTTCGGAATGCTGAATTAGATGTTTTGATTACATTAACTGTAACAGGTGCAGGTATAAATACGCACCCGGGTGTTAGTTATACAGCAGTTAATGAACAAAATCTGACTTCAGAAATTCGATTCAGGATATACACAAAATAGAACCCAATTCAAAACCCTATTTTTGAGCCATGCGACATATTCTTCGGGCAAAATCGTGCAAGCTTGTTTGGGCTGCCTTCTTTGCCGTAATTATTTTTTCAGTGTTGCCGGTAAACGAAGCACAGGCCCGCCAAACTATAGAACCGGAAATCCGTCCCGCCTCAGGCTGGGTGAGTCCGCTTGATTTTGGTCTGCGCCACGGTGCTACGTTTAACCTCAACATTACTAACCACGGGTTCTCCATTTCCGGGCAGTACCGCTACGTGCTTGGGCCGCATACACAGTGGGTGAGTGAAGCAGGTTTCGGAAATATTAAAGACTCACGCGAACAGGCTTTTGTGACCTGGTTCGGTCAGCAGATCATTCCCAATAAATACAACAGGGTTTTGAATTTTCCGGTTATGACGGGCGTTCGCCAGCGCCTGCTTGCTGATTATATTGAAGATAACTTCAGGTTTTATGTTTCCGGTATGCTCGGCGCCAGCTTTTCTTTTGTATATCCGTACTTTGAAGACCTCCTTCTGGAAGACGGCCCTGCACAGGTGCAGCTGCCGGGCAGCCGGATCTATGATGTTTTCCAGGGCTGGGGCGACGGCAGCTGGCAAACCGGCTGGTCGGGGAAACTGGCCCTTGCTGTAGATTTCGGCCAAACCTTCAATACCCTCACTTCGCTGGAGTTTGGGGTTATGGGGCATTATTATCCGAAAGGCATTCAGATAATGGAGCCCAACCGGCTCGTAGAGCGTGAGGGTTTTCTGGAAATAGAACGCGGCACGGGCTTCCCGGCCCAAAAACTTTTTCTGACACCCACCATCACCCTGATGTTCGGCGGCATGTGGTAGGGTAAACCGGGCTGATGTATAGCGGCACTGCGGTACTGTGGCGCGGATAGCATTTGTGGCGGCAAAATATTAATAAGACAGGCTTTGTATGCGTAATGCATGCAGAGCCTGTTTACTTTTCGAGAAGAGCCGTTAGCCACTGCTGAGGCGCCTCAAGGCTGTCGAGCACGAGATCGGGGCCGAAACGGCTCAGCTCTTCCCGGCTGAAAGGCCCTGTAGTTACGGCCACACTCTTGCATCCAAAATGCTGCGCGCAGCCGATATCGCGGGGCGTATCACCGATAATTACCATGTTCTGCGGGAGCAGATCGTTACCAACCACAGATCGGCCTATTTCCCAGGCTATTTCCGGCAGTTCGTTACGGTCAAAATGATTCCCCCCAAACGCCCCGGTTTCAAAATAGCTATCCAGCCCTGCACGGCTAAGTTTGGTGAAGGCCGCCTCTCTGAAGTTACCGGTAAGCAGCCCCGCGGGCAGCCCCTGCTCCAGGCACCATGCTGCGGCTTCAGCAGCGCCGGGCAGCGTATCAAGATCGCTTGGAGCAAGCATTTCTTCCAGCGTATCTACATATACCTGCCGCAGCGTATCAAAATTGCTGGTGCACAGCTGATTGGCTTCCAGCAGCTGCGTGAAAATGTCGCGGTCGGTACGGCCTGCAAAGGAGGTAGAGCCTACCTCAAAAGTTTCTCTGCCCAGCTTGCGCAGCAGCACGTCTATAAGTTTCGGCATGAAGCCCTCCCGAATACGTAGCAGGGTGCCATCAATATCAAATAAAATAAAAGCCGGGCGCATGTTCAGAAAGCGATTTTTAGAGTTAGATAATACATTTTTGAAGCGGGAGCGGCTGCAAACCATTTTACCTGATGAGAAGCCCGTACAAAAAGCTTTAGCACTCATATTAACAAAGGTTTAGCGCAGGTGCAGCTCCCCGTAAAATAATGGATGAAACCAAAAAACAAATAATCCTATTAGATTATGGATTAAGAAATACGGGTGAAAAACCGTATATTGCCGTGATTTAAGTTTTTAAGTCAACTCAATTTACATAGGTCTTTGCTGCAACGGCAGCCCGGCGCGGAGTTTTGAAATCCGCTGGTCTTTAGAACCGGCCGCTCATTGCAGTGAAAACCGTCATTATAATAAACAAATACAAAATAGCTATGGCAATTATTGAAGATATTGTAGCCCGACAGATTTTTGACTCAAGAGGCAACCCGACCGTTGAAGTCGATATTATCCTTGAAAACGGTGTTTTGGGTCGTGCGGCTGTTCCGTCTGGTGCTTCAACCGGCGAACTCGAAGCTGTTGAGCTCAGAGACGGCGATAAAGACCGCTACCACGGCAAAGGTGTTTCCAAAGCTGTTGAAAATGTGAACGATATTATCGCAGATGAGCTGATTGGCGAGAATGTGCTGAATCAGGTTGAAATCGATGAGCTGCTGCTCGAACTCGACGGTACTGACAACAAATCAAAACTCGGTGCCAATGCGCTGCTGGGCGTATCTCTTGCTGTTGCCGATGCGGCAGCCGGTTACCTCGAAATTCCTTTCTGGCGCTATGTGGGCGGTGTTAACGCAAAAGTACTTCCCCTGCCCATGATGAACATCATCAACGGAGGCTCACATGCCGATAACAACGTTGATTTTCAGGAATTCATGATTATGCCTGCCGGTGCATCAAGCCTGAGCGATGCGCTGCGGATGGGCAGTGAGGTTTTCCATCACCTCAAAAAAGTACTTTCATCTAAAGGCTACAACACTTCTGTAGGTGATGAAGGCGGTTTCGCACCAAACCTGAAATCTAACGAAGAAGCTGTTGAGGTAATTCTCAAAGCCATTGAAAATGCAGGATATAAGCCACAAGATGACATCCTTATAGCCCTCGATCCTGCCGCTTCTGAATTCTACAACAAAGAAACTGGCCTGTATGAACTTAAGTGGAGCAGCGGTCAAAAGATGACCTCTGACGAGCTGGCCGATTACTGGGCGGGATGGTGCAGCAAGTACCCCATCATTTCCATCGAAGATGGTATGGACGAGTCTGACTGGGAAGGCTGGAAGAAACTCACCGATGCCATTGGTGATAAGGTGCAGCTGGTTGGTGACGACCTTTTTGTTACCAATACCGAAATCCTGGCCAAAGGCATTGAGCTTGGCGTAGCCAACTCCATCCTTATTAAGGTAAATCAGATCGGTACCCTCACCGAAACCCTCGATGCTATCGAGATGGCACACAAAAACGGCTACACAGCTGTTATCAGCCACCGTTCCGGCGAAACCGAAGATACTACCATTGCTGATCTGGCTGTTGCTACCAACGCAGGGCAGATCAAGACCGGCTCTATGAGTCGTACTGACCGTATCGCCAAGTACAATCAGCTTATTCGCATTGAAGAGCAGCTGGGTGCACAGGCAATCTTTCTGGGACACGAAGTATTTGGTTTCTAAGCAGCTCAAACTGCTTCAGGCTTGCCGTTTCATACCTCTGAATTCCGGGAAACCGGCTTTCAGGGTTGTATAGTGAACAGAAACCGGTAAGATGAGCGGCGCGCCCGCTGATCTTGCCGCCTGACTTTAAGGCTGCGGCTGCTTCTCGGAGTGCTGCAGCCTTTTTTGTTCGGTACCACAGCTCCAGCGAGTAAAAGCCGGTACAAAGGCAGGCTGTTACCAAACGTTTCGGGTTTGAGGCGGTGTTAAAAGCACCTCAGACACCCACGGAAGTTCTGACAATCGAAATTTGAAAAAATGAGCTTAAGAGATGAATATATATGTAGGAAATCTTGCCTGGGAAGCAACCGAGCAGGATCTTGAAACTTTATTTGGCTACTTCGGCGACGTGAAAAATGCAGTTATCATTAAAGAACGCAAAACGGGCCGATCAAAAGGGTTTGGTTTTGTTGAGCTTGAAGATGATGAAAAAGCAGGTGTAGCCATAGATAAGCTAAACAACACTGTTTTTATGGAGCGGGCCATTATTGTGAATGAAGCCCGCCCCAAAAATGAACCGGCATCAGAATAAGGCCAATCTTTGTGATAGCAGCCCCCCCGAGCATTAGCCTGGTACAGAATGATTGTTAACAGCATCAGGCTGGAAAACTTCAGAAACCATGAGGCCACTGAAGTTAACTTTGCCCCAGGCATAAACCTGATAACCGGGCGCAACGGGATGGGGAAAACCAACCTTATCGATGCGATACACTATTTGTGTATGAGCCGGAGTTTCGCCACTTCCTCCGATATGTACGTTGTGAGGCAGGGCAGCTCCGGCTTTTTTATTGAAGCACAGCTAAGCGGAAGTATTCGCAGTGCTTTCGGGCTTTCGTGCAGCTACAGCCGTGGCGAGGGTAAAAAATTCAGGGTAAACGACAGCCCGCTGGAGCGCCTCTCCGATCTTATCGGCATTGTGCCCGTTGTAGTGCTCTCCCCAGACGATAAACGCCTCACCAACGAAGGCCCGGCCGAAAGGCGGTCTTTTCTCGATGCGATGATCAGTCAGGTGTACCGTTCATACCTTACCGATCTGCTCGAGTACCGCAGAATTATCCGGCAGCGCAACCGGCTGCTTTCCATGCGAAATGTGCGCCCCGACCTGCTCCGGATTCAGCTCGAACCTTGGAATCAGCAGCTCGCAAAATCAGGCGCCAAAATAATTGAACGCCGCAGAAATGTACTTGCCCGCTTTGCCCGCTTTCTGGAAGATAGCTACGCCCTGATTTCCGGAATCGGGCTGAAACCTTCTTTTGAATACAAAACAATAGCTCCGGTTCCGGAAGGCGCAGACGAAACCCATATTGCCGGGCTTTTTGCCGCACTTATAGAGGATAATCACGACAAGGAAACCGAACGGCAGATGACGCTATTTGGCCCTCATCGCGACGACCTTGTTTTTTACCTGGATGGTATGGAACTTCGCAAGTTTGGCTCACAGGGGCAGCACCGCTTGTTTGCACTTGCCCTTAAACTCGCGCAGCTTGCCTACTTCAGCGATACCCTCGACGACCTGCCCGTTTTTTTACTGGATGATGTTTTCGGCGATCTCGACCCGGCCAAGGTGAAGGTGCTCGCCGATATGCTGAACGCACATACCGGGCAGGCGTTTATTACGGCAGCCAATCAGACACCATTTGAAGGGCTCATCCCGTTTGATACAGCGCGTAACCGGCATTTCAGTGTTACCGACGGGCCTCAGGTAAGCCCGGTAAGCGCTGGCTAAAGTTCGGCTTTGAGCCTTACAGCAGCACCGGTATCTTAGCACAGCCTCACTTAAGTTCCAGAAATTCATGAACCTCCAATCGGCAACCTCAACCACAAGCTTCCGCGTTAAAGCTTTCATTATCAGCCTGCTGGTATTGCTGGCAATCGCTTCTTTTGTGTACACACAGTATCTGATTGGTCAGATACGCGATAACGAGCGGGCAAGTACCGAACTTTGGGCTAAAGCCTCGGCCTATATTTCTGTAGAGCAGTATCAGCAGTCGCAGATGCTGCTGCAGCGGATGGCTCAGGAGGTTGAAGCCCATCCGCTTGTCGGCCCTGAGCTGAGGAACCGGTGGAGCGCTGTAATCAGCCGTGTACAATCCGAGCTGAGCAACGCCGGCCTTGACTTCGTAGCCAACGAGGTGATCATTAACAACCTGTTTGAAATCCCTTCTATTGTGGTAGATCAGGAGGGGCGAATCGTGCATCACCGCAATATCCGTGAAAACGATCTGGACAGCAGGCTTGTATCAAAGTACGCGAGTGTTAACGATCCTATCATTTTTTTTGTAGGGGATGGCGACTCACAGGAAATGCAGATGCTCTACTATGGCAACAGCGCACTCGTAAGCACGCTTAGGTTCTTTCCCTACATTCAGTTCGGTTTGCTCACCCTGTTCCTCGGGCTTGGATATGCGAGCCTGAGCAGCATCAAGCGGAATGAGCAGAGCAAGCTTTGGGTTGGGATGGCACGGGAATCAGCCCATCAGCTGGGTACACCGATTTCGAGCCTTATGGGATGGATTGAGCTGCTGAAAGAGAGCGCAGGGGAGGATGAGTACACCCTGTCGATCGTTCATGAACTCGAAAACGATGTGGACCGGCTGCAGACGATAGCCGACCGCTTTAATAAAATAGGCTCAGAGCCGGAGTTAAAAGTGATGCGGGCCGGCCCGGTTGTAAGCCATGTATGCAGCTATATGAGCCGCAGGCTGCCACAGCTGGGCGGTAAAATCGGTTTTAAAAAAGATATTGAAATGCAGGGCAAGGTAGCCCTGAATGAACAGCTGTTTACCTGGGCCCTTGAAAACCTGATTAAAAATGCTTTCGATGCCACCGATGAAGGCTTCGTGAGTGTAACCTCTGTACTTGACGGCGGCTTGCTGCGCATTGATGTGGAAGATACCGGAAAGGGTATTGAGCGCAGGCTTCATAAAGAAGTGTTCAGCCCCGGTTTTAGTACTAAAAAACGGGGCTGGGGGCTTGGGCTGAGCCTCGCCCGGCGCATTATCGAAGAGTACCACGGCGGTAAAATATTTATCGACCGCTCTAATCCGGGCGACGGTACCCGGTTCAGGATTGAACTCCCGCTGAAAACGGATTACTCCATACTGGAAATGTAGATCCTGATGCGGGGCTATAAACATAAAATCCCTTTGGGGTTTCTTTTTGAGCCGGTGTGTACCCCTCCAACCTCCGCACATCAGGCAATTCAGGATGCAACTGCAACCCGTATGCTGCCTGGCTTAGCCGAACAGCGGGATTTGAAATTGCAAACGGAACTCGTTACACAATACCGGACCCGACCGGGGGGAAGGGATGTTTATAGTCAGAGCAGTTGGGCGCTGCTGCATCAGCCTCCTTCAGGGGTCGCATATAACCCCAACGGGCCTGTTTCTCTGAAATAGGCCGAAACCCTTATTTGTGATGAAGATTCGGCCCAACAGGAAATTGTTAGTGTAGTCCATAAAAAAAGCCCCGTTGAGGGGCTTTGGAAAAAACAGGAGAATTAATCCCGATTGAAACCGCGCTTTTCGGCATACTCTGTAAGCCTTACGCGGAGCAGGTTCCTGCCCCGGTGAAGCCTCGATCGGATGGTACCTATGGGCACATCGAGCATGTTTGCAATTTCTTCGTAGGTGAAGCCTTCCACATCACACAATAAAACAACGGTGCGGAAATCTTCCGGGAGCTCGGTAAGGGCTGTGGTAACATCATCATCCATCATCTCCCGGTACATGAGGTCCTCAAGGTCGGTTGTTTCTGACTGCTCGCTGCGAACCGACTCGTAATACTGCGAAACTTCAGAGTAATCAACCTGATGGGGCTGCTTAGACTTCTTGCGGTAATTATTAATGTAGGAGTTCTTCAGAATCCGGAACAGCCATGCCTTGGCATTCGTCCCCTTTTCATAACTGCTAAAAAAGCGGAATGCCTTTACGATCGTATCCTGTACGAGGTCTTCGGCATCATTCGGGTCAGCTGTAAGTCGCAGTGCAAAATTATAGATAGCATCAAGATGAGGGAGCATTTCCTCGTTAAAATCCTGCTGCTTCTGAATTTCAGCACTTGTTAAATTTGCCATAGAGTGTTGGAAATGCGGGTCGCGCACCCGGATTCAATATTAATAATCAGTACAAAATACAAAAAGGGAAATCAAAACAAGAATTTTTTATTTGGACTCAGTGTAAAGAACGAGCTCCAAAAAGGGGCTTAATTTTCAAAAAACCTTGTTTTGCATGAATGACTGCCGGAACACGGCAGCGAAAATAATAATAAAGGAAGCCCCGGGAGTTAAATAGTAAGTAAGCATGCGGTAAACGTGCATAAATCCCTCAAAAAGGCTCAGACTTAGAAGGTAAGCCAGTACTGCCAATAAGCCAAACAGCAGCTGCATGCCCGCATGAACGTACAGATAGGGTTTATAGTGTGTAAGAAAGCAGAAGAAGAGCATCGGCAGTATCATGTAGAAGCCCCAGGGGGTACTGTAGATGTGCTCTTTCCAGCCGGTTCCGCTGCGCTCATACAGGGTGAAGGTCACAGATTTCTGAACTTCAGGCAGGTGATAGCGGTCGGGTTCCGCTGCGATGAGCTGTTCGGTTAGAGGATATACGAGCTGCTGCATAATCAGGGCGCGCCCCGGCCGTACGAGCACGATATAGGCGGAAACGAGCAGCAGAAACACCCCCGCACGTACAGCGCTGAGCTGCCAGACGGAACTTTTCGGGTAGGTATCATCTGCAGGTATCTGCTGCCCTTTACTCATCTCAGCTGCATTAAAAACCGTGCATGAGATGATTTTATGCCGAGCCTGTCGTAGGCTTTCAGGGTTTCAGCCAGCGGGTATTTCAGCCGGATGAACTCATGGGTTTTGGCAGTAAAATCGATTACCAGAAAGGAAGCCCGGTAATCTTTATCCCTCGACTGACCCACGCTTCCGGGATTGATGACATATTTATAGTCGTCTTTGATGCCAAAAACACCAAACTCATTGGCTACGATGCCTCCTATATGGGTGTGGCCCACAAATACAAGCCGCTGTTTAACTTCTTTGAGCAGCTGCTGACACTTAATGGCGTTGTCGAGATAAGGCCAGCTGCCGGTTTCCAGCGGGTGTGCGTGCGCCGCAATCCATTCATCGGTTTCGATGGTCATGGGCAGGCCGCCGAGCCACTCGCGGTTTTCAGCGGAAAGCATTTCTACCGATTTTTTAAGCAAACTCTGATTGGGTTCCCGAAAAAACTTAAACGACATGGCACCATTCACCACGGAATCGTGATTCCCTTTTACGGTTTCATACCCGCGCTCCCGAATCAGGGAAACGACCTCATCGGGGTTAGGGCCATAACCAATCAGATCGCCCAGGCAAATCACCCGGTCTGGCCCGATGCGGTCAAGTTCTTCCAGCACAACTTGTGTTGCCTCGAGGTTGGCATGTAAATCAGAAATTATGGCTAATACCATGAATAATATTTAGATGAGTCGAACAGTACTGTAAATGGAGGAGCGGAAAGCACTCTTGGCGGGCTAACGCCAGGGCCATGTATATTTCAATTATTTAGAGAACAAAGCGGGTTGCTAAAACGGTTTCATAGCCGGCAGATTTCAGTTTTTTGTCAGAATAGTAATTTACAAATAATCTGCCGCTTTTGCAGAAGCTGTATTAGGCTGATTTGTAATCCGGAACCGCACCGAATCCTTTCAAATGCTTAGCTTCCTTTATCGTATCTTAAGCCAAAAATCCGGATAAATCGCTGATCAGTTCCTTTGAAGCACGCCTCACCCATGAAAAACTTCGCCCTTACCGGAGTGGCAGGTTATATCGCTCCCCGCCACCTGCAGGCCATTCACGAAACCGGCAACCGCCTTGTTGCCGCCGTTGATGTGCACGACTCTGTCGGAATCCTCGACCGCTATTTTCCTGAAACTTCTTTCTTTACGCAGTTTGAGCGCTACGACCGCCATGCCGAAAAACTGCGCTTTGCCGGGCATCCCGATAAAATTGACATCGTGAGTATCTGCTCACCCAATTACCTGCACGATGCGCACATCCGCCATGCGCTGCGAATCGGGGCCGACGCCCTTTGCGAAAAGCCGCTGGTGCTCAACCCGTGGAACCTCGATGCCCTGGAAGAAATGGAGCGCGAGCATCAGAAAAAAGTCTTTAACGTACTGCAGCTTCGGGTGCACCCCTCGCTGATGGCCCTCAAGCAGGAGCTTGCGGAAAACCCGCCTGCAAAGCGGCCCTCCGTGCAGCTCAGCTATATCACCTCCCGCGGCCTGTGGTACCATTATTCGTGGAAAGGCGATCTCTCCAAGTCAGGCGGTATCGCCACCAATATCGGCATTCATTTTTTTGATATGCTGATGTGGTTTTTCGGCGCCCCGAGGCAATCGCACGTGCACCTGCGGGAGCCCCACAAAATGGGCGGGTTCCTCGAGCTCGAAGGCGCCGATGTAAGCTGGTACCTCTCCCTCGACCGGGAAGACCTTCCCGAATCCGCTAAGCAGAACGGTCAGCCGACTTTCCGCTCCATCACCATCGACGGGCGCGAAATCGAATTCAGCGGCGGCTTCACTGATCTGCATACCCGCGTGTATGAAGAAACCCTGGCCGGCCGCGGCTTCGGCCTGGCTGACGCCCGCCCGAGTATCGAACTCGTGCACGGCATCCGCACCGCGCCGCTCAGCAGCAAAGGCGCGAAAAGTCCGTTCATCCGCTAAGCCAACCGAGATTTCATCCCCCCCCCAAAAATCTTAACCCGCATGACACGCATCACCGAGCTTCCCGGCGTATTTATCCATGAAAGTGCCTGGGTTGACGCCCCGTGCAGCATCGGCAGAGGCACCAAAATCTGGCATTTCTGCCACGTACAGCGCGATGCCCGGCTCGGCGAAGGCTGCGTGCTGGGCCAAAACGTGAACATCGCCAACGGCGTAATTATCGGCAGCCGGGTCAAAATTCAGAACAATGTATCGGTGTACGCCGGGGTGGAACTGGAAGATGAAGTGTTCCTCGGTCCGAGCTGCGTACTCACCAATGTTACCAACCCGCGCTCGCAGGTGAACCGACAGGCGCAGTATGAGCGCACCCTCATCAGGCGCGGGGCAACAGTCGGGGCCAACGCTACCATCGTTTGCGGCATCACCCTGGGCCGCTACTGCTTTGTGGCCGCCGGTGCCGTAGTAACCCGCAGCGTGCCTGATTACGCCCTCATGGCCGGCAACCCCGCCCGCATCCGCGGATGGATGAGCCGGCACGGGCACAAGCTCAGCCTCAGCAAGCCCGGCGACGCATCGGCCTGCCCCGAATCGGGCCTGCGCTATATTATGGATGATAACGAAACCGTTCGTTGCACCGATCTCAGCGAAAACGCCCCCCTGCCGGAAAGCCTTGAAACCGGCCGGCTCGCCTATCGTGCAGCCCAAAAGCCCTAAGCCCTTACAGACCCAGCCCGCCTGAAACAGCTCTACACAAACCGACAGATTCTGGCCTCATCCGCCTGGATGGGCACCTACCGTATGCTGCGCATGCTCGCAGCTTTTGGGGTAGCGGTGATGGTAGCCCGGTACCTGGGCCCCGAACAGTACGGCATGCTCAGCTACGCCCTCGCGCTCGTGATGCTGGTAACGGGCATAGCCGGCCCCGGTATGAAAGATGTGCTCACCCGGCAGCTCGCCGAATTCCCCGCCCGGCAGTACCAAACCATCCGGGCCGGTTTCCGGCTGATGCTCGGCCTGAATACCCTCACGCTGATACTCGCTATGGCGCTCATTATACTGCTGCGCCCGCAATCACAGATACTCTGGCTGCTCACGGCCATCCTCGGCCTGGGAAACCTCCTGCGCGCCTTCGAGGCCTACGAGCTCTGGTATCACTTCCGCCTCAAAATGAGCCGCACGGTGCTGGTGCAGGCCGCATCTTTTTTCACCTTTGCCCTATTTAAGCTGATGCTGATCTGGTGGGATGCAGGCCTGATCTGGATTGCGGCTGCCGTAATCTTTGAACTGCTGGGCAACGCCGCCGGCTTTTGGCTGCTCTACCGCAAAGACCCGCCGGACTCAGCAGATGCCCCTCGCGGCAGCAGTTTCCGTACCGAAAAACTCATCCTCTCGAAATCACTGCCGGTTATGGGCGGGTTTTTGTTCACGACGGCCCTCTTCAAGGCCGATCAGCTCATGCTCGGCCGTTTTTCAGGAGATGCCGGGCTTGGTTTCTACGCCGTAGCCGTGCAGTTTTCCGAATACTGGCTCTACCTCGCCGCGGCCCTTGTGCTGGCCTCCTACCCCAACCTGCTGGCAGCCCGGAAAAGCAGCATCATCGCATTTGAGCAGCAGTTCCGGCGCCTGTGCTCCATTCTGATTTACAGTGCAGCAGCCATTGCCGTGCCGGTTTGGCTTACCGGCGAGCGGATTATCCTTTTTTTTCTGGGGGATGCTTTCTTGCCCTCATCTCAAATTCTGAGCATTCATATCTGGGCAGTTATTTTTGTTTTTTTGATTGAAATACTCAAAAAATACTTTGTAATTGAAAATTTGTTGGTAGCTTATCTTAAAATAACAGCGTTTGCTTCCCTTCTTAATATTGGCCTTAACTTCCTGTTGATTCCGCTTTATGGGGGAACCGGTGCTGCCTGGGCCTCCGTTATTGCGTATAGTGCGGCCGGGTTTTGGGGGTTGTGGCTCTTTAGGGAAACCCGCCGGCCGGCACAGCTCATCTTTCAATCTGTTCTGATACCCATCAAATGGCTGATAAACCGCCTGTACTGATGCTTGCCTCGTCCCGCTCTGTGCATACACAGCGCTGGGCTATGGGGATGTACCGGCTTGGGTGGCCCGTTCATTTGCTAACAGCCGACCCGGATGAGCTGCTCGATTACGGTCCCGTGCCTGTAATCCGTTTGCCCGGTACCGGTAAAGCCACCTTTTTCACCTCTGCCCATAAAGTGCGAAAACTGCACCGCGCCCTCAAACCCGGCCTTGTACACGCATTTTACGCGACCAACTACGGCTTTCTGGCTGCCTTGGCCGGCTGCCGTCCGCTGCTGCTTTCTGTGATGGGTACGGATGTTTTTTCTTATCCCAACAAGAGTTTTCTGCACCTTGCAGGCACATCGGCCATCCTCAAACGGGCCGATTATATCGCTGCGACCAGCAAAATAATGGTGAGGCGGGTGAGATGGCTCAAAAGCAGTCCCGCCCGGATTGCACATACCCCCTTCGGTACAGACCTGAACCGCTTCAGACCTGCTGCCCGCAACTCATTGCCGGGCCGGGAAAACACCTTCCGAATTATAAGCGTGAGGCACCTCGAGCACAAATATGGTCTTGATGTGCTTATTGATGGGGCAGCATTGCTGCGCAGGCAGCTTCCCCGGCTAAACTTCAGCCTCGACATCTGCGGAGAGGGCCCGGAGCGCAAAGCCCTTGAGGCCCGTATTGCGGGGCACGGGCTGCAGGATATCTGCCGCATGCCCGGAGCCGTATCGCCCGAAGCCCTGCCGCAGCTGCTTCAGAACGCTGATATTGCGGTGGTACCCAGCAGGGAAGAAAGCTTTGGGGTCTCCGTAATCGAAGCCTCGGCATGCGGCATACCGGTAATCGGCAGCAAGGTTGGCGGCATACCGGAAGTAATCCGCGAAGGCGAAACCGGCCTTTTATTCCCCTCACAAAACGCTGCCGCACTCGAGGTTTGCCTCAGCCGTATGGCAACCGAGCCTTACACCCGGCAGCGAATGGGCCTCGCCGGCCGGCGGTTTGTGGAAGAAACCTACAGCGAAGAAGCCTGCCTTGCCCGCATGGATAAGCTTTACACGAAACTCACGCGGAAATAAGAAATAACATATGGAACCCGTCTTTTTTGAATACATCCCCGAGCTAAGCAAATCCCCCGAAATGCGGGAGCTGCTGCTCGAATACGGCACAACCCGAAGCTACGAACCCGGTGAAGTCATTCTGGAAGAGCACGCCCGCATCCGGGCCATACCCATTGTGACCAAAGGCACCATTAAGGTGATGCAGACCGATGATGATTACCGGGAGATGGTGCTCTACTACCTGCAACCGGGCGAAAGCTGCATCATGTCGTTTCTGGGAGGGATGCACGATGAGAAGAGCAAAATCAGGGCCGTAGCCGAAGAGCGAAGCGAACTGCTGCTGGTTTCGGTGGAAAACATGATGAAGCTCATCCGCGAGCACCCGATGTGGCTCAACTATGTGTTTCGCCTGTATCACAAGCGCTTCGAAGAGCTGCTTGAGGTTGTGAACGCCGTCTCCTTCAAAAAAATGGACGAGCGCCTGCTCGCCTACCTGCAGCGCAAAGCGGAAGTCTCGGGCAGCCGCGTACTCTACCTCACGCATGAGCAGATCAGTATTGAACTCGCAACCGCACGGGTGGTTGTATCGCGTCTGCTAAAACAAATGGAAAAAGAAGGCCTCGTAGAACTGCACCGCAACAAGCTCATCCTAAGGGCTTAGCGCTGTCGCCCCGCAGGAAATTGCACGCGGATTGGGCGGACTTGCAGACGTGAATTTGCATGGATATTTTGACCGCTGACCGCTGACCGCTGACCGCTGACCGCTGACCGCTGACCCCGCATCATCTTGCACACGTTTGATGTTTCAGGCCATTCAAATATCACGTGAGGTATCTCCCGCATCCGGATCCGCAGCCTCCGGCTGCGAAATCAGCTGAAAGCAGAATTACAGTACAGAAGCTTTCCCTTTTTGTTGAATTAGCGTAACTTTGGGGTTCTCAAAAAAAGCCGAAGTAGCTCAGCTGGTAGAGCAA
>NZ_JAIUMX010000004.1:0-84827 GCF_022565315.1 Cyclonatronum sp.
AATTCAAATTTGAATAAGTGTATGAGATTTGATTTGTGCAAGCGGGTTTATTTTTCTTTCTGCCTGTTTTTTAGGATGATGGGTGCTGTGCCTGCATAGCTTACGATGCTTCAAAGCGCTTTTTTGAGGATGTTATGAAACAGCACGACTTGTTTGATGTTTGAACCCTCAGCCTGCATTCACGGTTGAAAATGCTTATTTTAATAGCTTTTGCAGGAAACGAGTGCTTCAGCCTTTTTCCGGCAAACTTAACCTTCCCGCAACAAGATTTCTTTTTCCATGCAAATTGGTTCCATAAAGCTTCCCGATCAGCCCGTAATTCTTGCCCCTATGGAAGATGTGAGCGATTCACCCTTCCGACAGATCTGCAAGAGGCTCGGTGCCGATGTGGTGTACACCGAATTTATCAGCTCTGAAGCCATCATCCGTGATTCCGATAAATCCATGCACAAAATGCGGTTTGAAGAGATGGAGCGTCCGTTCGGGATTCAGATTTTCGGCGGCAGGGAAGAAGCGATGGAAGGGGCCGCACAGATTGCAGAGGCCAATAACCCGGACCTGATTGACATCAATTTCGGGTGCCCCGTCTATAAAATTGTGAAGAAAAATGCGGGCTCCGCCTGTCTGCGCGATTTGGGGCTGATGGCACGCATGACCGAAAAAGTGGTTGATGTCACCAAACTTCCTGTAACTGTAAAAACACGGCTTGGCTGGGATCATGACAGTATCCGTATTCAGGAAGTTGCGCTCATGCTGCAGCGTATTGGTGTGAAGGCGCTCACGGTGCACTGCCGTACGCGTGCGCAGGGCTACAAGGGCTGCGCCCGCTGGGAGTATCTGAAGCTGCTCAAAAACACGCCCGGCCTTGAGATCCCTGTTATCGGCAACGGCGACATCACCACCCCCGAAGAAGCAAAGCATGTGTTTGATTCTACCGGTGTTGACGGCATCATGATCGGCCGGGCCGCTATCGGCAATCCGTGGATTTTCCGGCAGATGAAAGTGTATCTGGAAACAGGGGAGAAGCTGCCGGAGCCAACGCTGCAGGAGCGCATGGAAATCTGCGCGGATCAGCTGCGCGCCTCCGTTGCCCATCACGGGGAGAAGTACGGGGTCATCACCATGAAAAAGCATTACGGCAACTACCTCAAAGGCATCCGCAACGGGAAAAAACTGCGCCTTGAACTGATGGAGCACGATACCCCGGAACCCATCATTGAAGCCCTGCTGAATTTCGACGATCAGGATGTGTATGCGCTCAGCTGAGCTGCATCGCGCTGATCAGAGGTCATCATCCTAAAAAAATCAAAATTTACTTTGCTAAATCCTATCAAGAGCTGGTTCAGTAAGCGCGACGTACAGACATGGCGCACGGCTGTGGCGGCTATGCGGCGCGAGTACACCGGTGAGCCCCTCACCGAAGAGGCTGCAGGAGCGAATCCGCTCGAGCTGTTTGAACGCTGGTACGCCGAGGCCGCCGAACAAAGCCTGTTCGATGCCAATGCGTTCGTACTTTCCACCGTTTCGGAAAACCGTCCGCATGCGCGGGTGGTGCTGCTGAAGGGCTTCGACGAGCGCGGGCTCGTTTTTTACACCAACTATGAAAGTGACAAGGCGCGGCAAATCGACGCCAACCCGGAGGTCGCCCTTACCTTTAACTGGCCGGAGTCGTTCCGGCAGCTTCGTATTGAGGGTACCGCAAGCCGCATCAGCGGGGCGGAGTCCGATGCCTACTTCAATGCGCGGCCGGCTGAGAGCAACCTGAGCGCGGTCATTTCGCCGCAAAGCCGCCCGGTTGAGAGCCGGCAGTGGCTGGAGGAAAAACAGGAGGCGCTCAAAACAGAGCTTCAGGTTTCAGGCAAACCGCTTGAGCGCCCGGCCAACTGGGGCGGCTACCGCATCATGCCGAAGTATTGGGAATTCTGGCAGGGCCGCACCGGCCGCCTTCACGACCGGATTGCTTTCATCCCCGATGCATCCCGCCCAAACACCTGGAAGACCCAACGACTTGCCCCCTGACCATCCCCTGACCTTAACTCTGAGAGAATCCGCACATGCTTTACACGCCCGTCAGCATTATTGTTGGTGCGTTAATCACCGCTGAAGGCCTGAAGCTTCTTATTGATGAGGGGCGTACAAACCGCTTCTCAAATTTTGTGTCCGCCGTTGAGCTGATGTGGATGCTCATCAGCCTTGTTTATATGTTTACCGAGGAACTGTACGGCATTTACCTTGTAATGCCGGCTTTTTTTGTGGCCTATGTGGCCGCCGGATTCGTGAGCAGCCTTTTTATGATCCGGCAGTTCAAAAGTATGGAAGAGCTTGAAGATTTCAGGGTACCCAAAAATTATGCCATTGTTTCGATGATTGCCGGATTTCTGTTCAGCGCGGTGAGCATGGCGATCTTTGCTGCCGGCTGAGCTTCATCCCATAAAAAAAGGTGCGCGGAACTGAATCCGACACACCTTTTTTGTGAGTACCTGAAAGTTAGCCCGACGGCCTGACTTACACCATCGCGCTCACATCATCTACAAGCTGCTGCGCACGGGCTCCGGTTGTGGCTTCGGAGTAAATCCGCAGCACAGGCTCGGTTCCGGAGGCGCGGACCAGCAGCCAGGTGCCGTCGGCCAGCCAGTGTTTGATACCGTCGATCTGCTCAACCTTCACTACTTTCTGACCGCTGATTTCCGTCAGTTTTTCCTGCTTGCACAGATCAATCATACGGTTTTTCCGCTCTTCGGTGGTGTGCAGGTCATTCCGGCGGCAGTGATGTTCGCCGAATTCATCAAAAAGCTCCTGCACCAAAGCGCTTAGCGACTTTCCGCGCCGGGCACACATCTCGGCAATCAGCAGCCCGATGTAGATGCCGTCCCGCTCAGCGAGATGTCCTTTCACGGCGATCCCGCCGGATTCCTCGCCGCACACAAGCACATCGCCTTCCAGAATTTTTTCGGTGATGTATTTGAAGCCGATGGGCGTCGTGATGATCGGCAGTCCGTACTTTTCGGCCTGTTTGCGAAGCATATCTGTGGTGGAAACTGTTTTAACCAGCTCGCCTTTCATGCCTTTCGTATCGGCCATGTACTTGGCAAGCAGCGACAAAATCTGATGGGAGTCCACGTAATTTCCCTGCTCGTCGAACATGGCTACGCGGTCGGCGTCGCCGTCGTTGGCAATGCCGAGCATGCATCCCTCATTCACAATAACCTGAGGCAGCTCGGTGAGGTTTTTCTCGATGGGCTCAGGCGGCACGCCGTTGAAGCCGGGGTTCTGCTCGCAGTTGAGCTCAACGGCGAGCTCGCCGAGCAGTTCGCCGATGAGGCCGGCACCGGAGCCGTACATGGCATCGTGGGCAATTTTGCCGCCATGTGCGCGGATCACATCCAGATCGATCCGCTCACGGATGATATCGAGGTAGCGCGTGTTCAGGTCGAGCAGCTCAATGCTGCCTGATTCCGTGAGGGCGCCGAAACCGGGCAGGCCGCTGGTATCGTAGTTTTCGGGGATACGCGCCTCAACTTCAGTAATTTGCGCCGGTGAGGCAGAGCCCCCGAACGGAGCCTTGATTTTGAAGCCGTTATACTCGGGCGGGTTATGGCTTGCGGTGATTACGACCCCAACGGCATCAAACTGCTGCGCCCCCAGACTTACCGCGGGTGTCGGGCAGATGTTGTCGGAAAAGCGCACGTGCAGGCCTTCATGCGCCATGATGCGTGCCGCAAGTTTCGCAAAAGCCTCGCTCTGAAAACGGGCGTCGAAGCCTACAACAACGCCATTTTGCGATATGCCGCTGTCTTTAATCCATCGTGCCGTTGCTGCCGCTACGCGAGCTACGTTTGAAAAAGTGTACTGATCAGCAATAACCGCACGCCAGCCGTCGGTACCGAATTTAATTGTGGACATAAAAGGGGGATTTAAGTGAGTAAAACCTTATTTGAACAGTCGCTTTGTTTGCGAAAAAGAAATCATACATAAGCCGTTGTTTGGTGCAAACCTGCAATGATGAAAGCTTTTTCCGTCCTGCATTATTTATAGTGTAAAAATAGGGGAAGCCGGCCTAAACCTGAAAGCTTAATTATGCCTAAATCAGCTTTTGGTAGAGCGCGAGCAGCCGTTCTTTTTCGGCTGACCAGGTTAGGTCGGCAGACGCCCGCTTTAGTCCCTCTTTGAGCCCTGCATCTTGGTTTGTAAGCTCCTGAAGGGCGCGGGCAATTTCCTCTGACGCAAACTGCTCGGCTGAAATGATGCGGCCGACTCCGTACTGCTCAACGATTTGCCTGATTTCCGGTAGGCCGGTTGCGATCACGGGCAGGCCGTAGTGGATGTACTCTGTGAGCTTGTTGGGCAGGGAGTAGTAATGGCTGAGGCCGAGCGGTTCGGTGAGCAGGAATCCCGCATGGCAAAAGCGGCTGATGCGCAGGATGTAATCGCGGCTTACCATGCCCGTAAATCTCACCCGATCCGTTATGCCGAGCTCAGCGGCAAGCTGCTCCAAAGCTGCTTTTTGGGAGCCGTCCCCGCAAATTACGAATCCCCAGTCCGGCGTTTGGGCTATTGCTCTGAGCATGGCATCAACGCCGCGGCCGTGCTGAATCACGCCCTGATAGAGGGCAAGGTACGGCTGAGGGGGCAGGCTGAGGCTCATGCGGCTGTCATCAGAGCCGGAAGGTGCCGGCAGCGGATCCGTGAAGTTGCGCACAACTACAGGCCTTTCTGCAAGCTTGTACCGCTGCTGCAGTACGCCGGCAATGCCCTCCGAAACAGTAATGACCGCATCGGCCTGCCGGATGTAGCGGTTTTCAATCAGTGCCCAAAGCTTGCGCGTGAGCGGGCGGTGCTGCAGGGAGTGTACTTCGGTGTGCAGCTCATGGCTGTCGTAAATCAGCCGGGCGTGTTGCTTTTTGGATGCCGGGGCACAGGCAAGCAACCCGTCCAGATCATGGGCATGGATGAGGTCAGCCGGCCGGAGTTCAGCGATTTTGGCACGGATCCGCTTCACAAATTCCCAATAGCGCGCTTTGCCGGTTTTTTTTTGTAGGGGGATGAAATGCACCCTGGCCCCATCTGCTTCTTCGCATCTTGCAAGGCTTACATCGGGCGATGCGGCAATGATTTCGAGCTCGTAGCCGGCCTGCGTGAGCGCGGCGGTTTCGCGACGGACCCGGTGATCGTGCAGGTAGTCGCTGTGTACCGCCATCAAAACCCGCCGGGTTTTACGCATTCGTGCCGGGCTTACAGGTTGAAATTGTAGTTCAGCCCGATTGAATGCACCATCCCGAATCCGGTTTCAAAGGGGATGAAGCCGTAGAAGAACTGAACCGGATTTACCTGAACAGATGCGCCAAAGGACCAGTTGCGGGCGGTTTCGCCGGTTCGGTAGCCGGCCCGTACGCCAATCATATCATAAAGCTCGGCCTGAAGACCGAACGTAAGAAAGTTCCCGGATTCGATAGCGGTATCTTCATTTCCGTTTACCCGGATGTTTTCTTCTTTAAGCGGCATCACAAAATCGGCGCTCAGGTTAATCACAACAGGAATCTCCGCACCGGAAAAGGCAGAAATCTGAACAGCATTAACATCGAAGCCGGTACGCCAGCGCGTCGGTACCGTTGTGCGTTCGTTCAGCAGTTCGCCCATGCGTCCGGCATTGGTAATCGCTGAACCCACCCGAAGCCGCTGATCCAGAAATTCCCCGGTAATCCCTCCTGAAAAAGCGTAGCCTGAAGCATTCTGCTGAAACAGCTGCTCGTAGAGGTAGCTCACAGAAGCACCAACCGAAAGAAACGAAACGTTGCGCGCATAGGCCGCCGTAAGGGCGAGGTACTGAACCGAGAAGCTTCCGGTTGAAGGCCCGGGGTTCTGACGCGCTTCGAAGTCATCAATCAATGATGACAAAACACCGAAACCGAACACATCGCGGTCGCGGCGTATGGCGGCTGAGGCCTGTGTATTCTGCGTGTCGGCTATCCAGAGGGAGTAGGAGAGGCCGAGGCTCGACTGATCGGAAAGCATGAGGTTCGCCGGATTGGTAAACACGCTGGCAGAACCCAGCGGCACGGCGGTATGCGCTTCAGAAATACTCAGGGAGTGCGCATTTGGCCCGATATTCAGGAAATCAAGTCCGGTCTGGGCCATGGAAACAGCGGGCGCAAGCAGCAGAAAGCTCAGCAGTATCCCTTTGAGGCAGCTTTGAAAGTTAGGCATGGTTGTGAATGTTTAGCGGATGATTCGAAGGGCAAAAACGTGCATGTAGCTGATGCCCTCGGGTTCACGTACAAAGGTATAATCAATTGCTGAGTTGAAATTCCGAAGGGGAAGTTTCAGGCTGAAACCACCCATAAACCGCTGCGATTCAGCGAGGTAGCTGAGATCACCGGCATCCCAGCCTGCCCGCAGGTCGATGCGCTCATGAATACCGTATTGCGTTCCGAAGCGAATCATAGATGAGCCGGTCGTGATGTCAGTTAGGGTGCTTCGGATTACGGGCTGCCCCGGTGTAACATCAACCTGCCTTTCCTGAATAAAGGAACTTTGTGAACGGGTTTCGAAATCAGCTGAAAAGAGGAGGTTGTATTCGGGCAATTCATAAGCTGCGCCGAGCTTGAAGCGCACCGGGAAATTGTCTGATCTGTTGCTGAGCGAGCCGCCGTAAACAGCTGAAGTGTTCCAGGTATAGTTGGCAAACATATCCTGAACGGTGCCGCCAATGCTCAGGCGTTCGCTTGCACGATATAAAAAGCCGATATCAAGCCCGAAAGCGAGCGGGTTGTCAACGTCGTCGAAGTAGCTGGCGTAGTAAAGATTTGCGCTGAAACCGAGGCTCAGTTTTCGGCCCGGGTTGAGCCCGAAAGCGATGAAAGCTTTGAATTCATTGGTCGAAAAGCGGGCGGTCGGCACCCCTGAGACTGTTCGTCCGTCGAAATCTGAAACACCGGCGTGTATCAGGCCTATGTTGATGCCGGCATTTGGCGGCAGCATAAAGGCCACGTTGAGCATATTCAGCTGCCTGTCGAGACTCATGGAAGAAGCCGAAAAATCAAACTCGGTGTCCGTTACGGTTGAAGCCAGCGCGGGATTGTAGTGTGCGAATACGCCCTGCTGATGTACGGCCGTCATGGCGTTGCCCATGCCCATACCGCGCGGACCAAAGCCCATCCGGCTGAAAGCACCTGCAAATCCGCCGTTTTGAGCCATAAGGTCGGCTGAGAAGAAGAGGCTCATCAGGCAGAGCAGCAGCGCGGAGCGGAGGGGTAATGTGAATGCCCGGGTTTGTTCAGGAAAGTTCATCATATTAATCCAGTACCAAAATTTTGCCGGTTATATCCGAGCCGCCGGCTGAGATGATATAAAAAACCGGGCCGTTTGCAACAATGCGGCCCCCACCGTCGGTGCCATCCCAAACCGCTTCGTAGGTTTCACCCCGGGTTACGGGCACGCCGGCATCGAGTTCGCGTATGAGGTTCATGCCAAAATCGTACAGGCGGATGCTCGCGTTGCCGCTGTGCGGGGCTTCGAACTTGATGCGGACGAGCTCATGTACCCGACGCGAGAACGGATTCGGGTAGGCGTAGCTGCGTACATCGCGTGCATCGGGTACAAACTGATTGCCGCCCTGAAGCGGAAAATTCACACGGGTGAGCTGCCAGGTTTCGCCGCCGTCGTCGGTTGAGGCAAGGCCGTCGGTAGTGCCGACCCACACGCGGTCCGTAGTTTTTGCAAGGCTCAGGTAGTTGGCGCTCGCCTTGATAAATCCGTTAGGGGTGCTGATCTGCCGGATCTGATTCCAGCTTTGGCCGTTATCGGGGCTGATGAACAGGCCGTTAGTGCCGGCCGCGTAAATCCGCTCTCCCTCAAAGGTAAGGTCATAAATTTGCTCACCGACCAGGTGCTGCTGAAAACTCTCTCCCATATCGTAAGTTACCACAACGCCCTGCTGATCGGTGCCGCTGTCGGCAATCCAGTTGGTCATCCAGACGCCGCCGTCGAAATTGTTTTCTCTGATGCGGATGATCCAGTTCCCCAGGAGCCCGTCGCTAAGGCCCGTACGCCGTTTTTTGTTCCAGCGCACCTGGTTTGCAGGAGCAGTGAGGGCGTTGTCGGAAATATTCAGCCCTCCGGCGGTACCTGCCCAGACATTCCCGTCGCGGTCAATCATCACCGAAAAGCCGAGGAAGTTATTGTCGAGGCGCGGGTCGAAAACGAAGTTGTAGGTGTTTTCCGGGGTGAGGATGCTTGCGTCGCGCGGTGGCAGAAGCAGCCTTTCCCAGGTTTCACCAAAATCCATACTCCGGCGGATGCCGGAAGCCCAGCCTGCAAAAAATACGGTTTCACTGCGAAAGTCAACATTGTAGGGCGGCGACTGCTGCGGCACAATTACGGGAACGGACTGAATTTGCTGATTGCCGTAGGTGATGAAAGTCTGGTCCGGATTATCGAGGGGAGGGGGGATGTAGGCCCAGTTCAGGCCGCCATCGGTTGAGACATGAAACCCCAGGCTTGTCTGTACGCTTGAGCCGCCGCTCACAAAATTGAATCCCAGCCCGGCAAAAACGGTATCGGGCGCAAGGGCGATGGAAAAAAGGCGTCCCGGCCCGGCAGCTATCGAATCGGCCCGTTCCGGGAAGGTAAAATCAAGACTGTTGCGCACATTCAGCATCATCAGCGGGCCGACCCAGAGCGAATCGCCGAGCGCGCCCATATTAGAGACGCTGTTTTGGCTGATGGAATTGAAGGTTTCCGGCGGGGTAGGACCCGTTATCTGCGCCAGGGCCGGCGCAGGAAGCATCCATCCTGAAAAAACAAAAAATAAAGCGGTGAGGCGGATCAGCATTACTGAATGGTAAGGGTTGATGAAATGGTGTCGCTTGAAAGACCCTGCCGGTCAAGGGCATAGGCTCTAACGTCGTAGGTTTCCGGCTGATTATTAGGACCAATTGAAAAGGCTCGTGTGAAGATACCGTCGCCAGCTTCCACATCGCCGGAATTCTGCTCATCGCCGTCGTCGAGCATGGTGAAGGGTTCACCGCCAAGCATATTTCCTGCGGAATCAAATAGTTCGAGCAGTACAGCAGCTATGTTCTCCTGACCCTCAGGGTGTACAACCCTTGCCAGGAATCTGAAAGAAGTTGTGCCTTCAGTCGGGATGAGAACAACACTCGGGTGAGCCAGAGACTGAATTTCGGGCGGCTGTGTGGTAAAGCCGGTCTGAATCAAACTTCTCTGCAGGGTATTTGAAAGCACGCCCCCTTCAATTTGGTCGAATACGTAAACCGTAAAAAAAGCACTGTTGTTGGTAGCCGTGCTGAAGCTGAAGCTTGCTGTGAGGTTACCGCCCGAATCCTGAGTAAGGCTTCCCTGCCTGAATACTTCTGAAAATCCCTGTCGCCGAACGCTGAACGAAGGATTTTGAACGGACGCACCAGCACGCAGCTGTGCACTGATTACTACGGTAACGGTTGTGTCCCTTATACCGGCTTCCGGGTCGAAGGTGAGCTCACCCGGCGTAAGGGTGAGGGTGGCGAAAGGTTGCGGACTGACCTGGTATGGTGCAGTGCCCGGCGGGGAGTCACAGCCAATAATCGCAACAGCTAAAAAAAGAAAAGCTGTAATGCTGGCAATGAGCACTCGAAACAAATTTATTGATGATGTTTTCAAACCTGCAATTTCGGGCATAAAAAAAGACACGGGTTAAGTGAGACGAGAAACTAAATTATCGAAATTACCGGAATGATTCTCGTTTCAATTTAAATCCAAGCCGGCAAACTAAGCTTAATTAACTGAGTATTGCACAACTGCAAGACACATTTAAAACTGTATGTCTGTCTAAAGGTTCCGTTTGGGAAGCAACAGTCAAAAAAAAAGCCCGGTTTGCGCTAACGAACCGGGCTTTGAATGGAGATTTTTTAATATGAGGTCATCTCCGTTGGTTAGACGGAGATGGAACCTCAAAGGTTACAAATAAAAATCAGTTTCTTGCAGAAAGCATGCCTTCGAGGCGCTGTGCATTAGGAGCCTGTTGCGAATTCGGGTAATCCGATTTGATGCGGCGTGCAAGTGTTGCAGCCCTGTTGTAGTTACCTGCTGCATAAGCTGCTTCTGCGGCATTGAGCAGGTTGAAGGGCGTAGTTGCTGAGTTAAGGTCCCAGTTGGCTGCGCGTTCAAACATGGAAGAAGCGTCGCTGTACTGCCCAAGCTGCATCAGAATCATACCGTGAAGACTTTTGGGAGCTACACCCATCACGCCGGAGGGGATATCAAAACGGCGGATGTTTTGGAGAGCAGAATCGTAATCACCAATTTCAGCAAAACTTACTGCAGCGTAGTAAAATGCGAGATTGCCGGCAGTTGTACGCGGAAAACGGCTGATAATTTCAACCAATCCCGGCTCAAACGCATCTTCATCTCCGAAAAGTGCATTTTCAAAATTGCCGCTCAGAAACTGCTCTTCTGCATAAGTCATGGCTTCACGGGCATTGTTTTCCGCTGCAGATGAGCTCGAAACATACCAAAGAATGCCTGCTATGAGTACAGTTACGGCAACAACAGCACCAATGATTGAAGTCTTGTTATCTTTGTAGAAGGAGAGCGCTCTCACATAACCTGTTACCAGCGCATCAGCTTCGAGTTCATCTTTTGAGAGTCTTTGAGCCATTTTTTTGTTTGAAAATTATAGTTGTTTACAGAAAGGCTAAAATAAAGCGTATTAAATGATTAGACAAGCCCCAAATTAGCTGTATCGGAAACAATCAAACCATTTTCTATTCTGAAAGTCCGGTCGCAGCTTGCAGCTATGGATTTGTCGTGCGTTACCATGATAATAGTAAGGCTTAGTTCATTTCGCAGCTCAAAAAGCTGCTTTAAAAGGCTTTTGGTATTGGCCTCATCGAGATTGCCTGTTGGTTCATCTGCAAGCAGAAGATCCGGCTTGTTCATCAGGGCTCTCGCAACGGCTACCCGTTGCTGTTCACCGCCTGAAAGTTCAGAGGGCCTGTGATGGTATCTTTTTGAAAGCCCAAACTTATCCAGCAATTCTTTTGCCCGCAGTTCACGTTCATTTGGAAACTGACCACCGATAAGGGCTGGCATCAGCACATTTTCCAGAGCAGAAAATTCGGGCAGCAGGTGGTGAAACTGAAATACGAAGCCCATGTTCTTATTTCTGAAGGCAGCAAGCTCTGCAGCATTGAGCTTGTTGAGGTTTGTGCCACGAAAAAAAACTTCACCCGAACCCGGCCGGTCGAGGCCGCCAAGAATGTGAAGCAGCGTACTTTTGCCCGATCCGCTTGCCCCTACTATTGCAACAACCTCATTTTCCGCTATAGCGATGTTTATGCCTCTTAAAACATGAAGTCTTTCTGCAGATTCTTTTTCTGCATAAGATTTCTCAAGGTCGCGTGCATGAAGTATTGGTTCCATTGGCCGGGAATCCATGGTTTTGGAAAAAAAACTACAGATTGGAATTACGGAAGGAAGGGTAAGCAAAAGGCTCAATATGAACGCATTTACCCGTTTCTGTATCAATTACAGAATGAATACCGCACAGCCTGTTATCGCCGTTTGCTGAGCTGTATTTGTGTGGCGTTTGCAGCAGGAACCGTTTGATGGCAGTATCTTTATCCATGCCAATAACTGAGTTGAAAGCACCGGTCATCCCTACATCCGTTATGTAGCCGGTACCGTTGGGAAGAATGCGTGCATCACCGGTAGGTACATGAGTGTGGGTACCCGCAACTACAGATACACGGCCGTCAACATACCAGCCAAAAGCCTGCTTTTCAGCAGTGGCTTCCGCATGGAAATCGACAAAAATGAGATTTGTTTCTTCCTGTATCTTTTCAATAACCCAGTCAGATGTGCGGAAAGGGCAGTCAAGAGGTTGCATAAATGTACGCCCCTGCAGGTTCACTATACCGATTTTAAGCCCTGTATCCGGAATTTCATACACCCCGTAGCCGTAACCGTGTGCACCTTTGGGGTAGTTGAGCGGCCGGAGCAGATTCCGGTCTGTTTTCATGTACGGGTAAATTTTCCATTTGGCAAAACTGTGATTGCCACCCGTTACAACGTGAGCGCCAAGGCGATAAAAATTTTTGACGATTTGCTCATTTGTTCCCATTCCCTCATGAGCGTTTTCCCCGTTAATTACAACAAAGTCTGAGTTGTACTTCTTGATGATGGTTTGAAGGAAGGTATCTGTAAGTGCAATACCCGCGTCGGATACAACATCACCGACAAACAGTAAATTTATAGTTTTAGACATTGGGGAAAATAAAAAAAGGACAGCGGGAATTGCAAAGAACCGTTTTACACACGGTGGGAACCCTCTCTTGCAAGTTCGTCTTCCACTATTTCCCGAAGGAACATGAGGCACGACGTTGTCGCACGAAGCCGGACTCCCTGTTGATTAATATCGTTCAAGCAATAACCAAACGCTGTCCTTATTAGAATATACAACCTATTTTGTGTTTTTGGAACCCTTAATTTGATCGATCGTGTCCCGAAGCTGTGTGCTTACTTCTCCGAAAAGCAATGCATTCAATGCTTTATCAACGGGTTCCGGCATATTTTTTTTTAATAAAAAAAGTTCCTCTGCCAAACTGAGGCAGGAGAGTATCATAATGGTATCATTGGGCTGGCCCGCAAAGTGTTTTTTCATCTCTCTGAGCCGTTTATCCACGAACTGAGCTACTTCTTGCATCAGAGCTTCATCACCTGGCTGTACCTTTAGCGGGTATTGTTTGTTTAGTATGGTAACCTTGATGGAATTCAAGCTTTTTCCTCCAGGTGTCGGTCGAGTCTGCGGATCATTCGGGCTAACTGCTGCTTAAGAATGAGCCGTTCTTTTTGGGTTAAGACCGGTTCAGCCTCTCGAACAGCAAGCTGATCTTTAATTTTTTCGTTTTCTTTTTTTAGCCGGCTGTTTTCCTGAACAAGTTCATTGTTGCGTTGCACAAGCAGGGCGGCAGCAGAACGAAGCTCATCCAGCAGGTCGCGAAGCTCCTGAATTTGTACTGATTTACCTCTTTTATGTGCAAAGTTGTTCATGATAAAGCCAGATTTAACCCCTGAGCTGAGCTCCCAATGTCTTTTCAAGACCGGCAGTGAGCTTTTTGATGACGGTGTTCACGTCTTCAATAGTAAGGGTTTTTTCTGCATCCTGAAAGATTAGCCGGAAAGCGATACTTTTTTTGCCTGCTTCTATGCTTTTTCCTTCAAAAACATCAAAAACATCAACGGACTTAAGACGGTTACCACCGTTCGTTCTGATGTAATCCATTAGCTTGACCGCTTCAAGATCACTGTCAACTATAAGAGCGATATCAAATTCAAAAGGAGGGAATTTTGGTATGAACTGATAGCGTACGGCCTTAAGGTTCGAAGCCAGTTTCACCAGCTCATCACAGTTTATTTCAGCTATAAATGCCGGTACATCAAGATCAAAGCGCTTGCGCTGTTCATCCGAAACTGCGTAAAGACGGCCTATGGCCCGATTGCCGTGCTTCAAAAGTGCTTCATGCGCTTCGTGTACTATTGTTACATCATTACTGAGCCGAAGCTGTTTCAGCAGCCCTTCAACCAGGGCTTTCAGATCGTGAAAGGCAAAGGGCATAGCAGGGTGCTGCCAGTGCTGATCCTGCTTGTTTCCTGCGAGGCCGAGCAGCAGGCTTTTCGATTCTTGGATACCTTTGATCCAGTTTCCGTCTCCTTTGCGGAATACACGGCCAATCTCAAAAGCTCTGAAACCTGTTGCTTTCCTGTTGAAGTTATAGGCGGCCGATTTCAGAAACCCATAGGACAGATCAGGGCGCATAATGGCCTGATCGCGTGAAATGGGGTTAAGGGTACGCACAAGTTTAGCTGCTTCATTTTCAGAGAGTTGTTTTTCGATGTTTTCGGGAAGCAGGGAGTTGTTATAAAGCTCAGTAAGGCCAAGCCGGAGGCAGGCCTGATGCAGTTTAGTGGTAAACTGTTCGTCAAATGGTGTTACCGGCGGTCGGGCAAAAGAAATGCGACCGGTAGTGGGGATGTTGTTATAGTCGTAAATCCGGGCGATTTCTTCAATAAGATCGACCTCAATACTCACATCCGGGCGGAAGGAAGGAACCGTGCAGTGAATCAGGCTACCTTCAGCTTTGGGTTCAAAACCGAGGCGGCTCAAAATGCTGATCATCGTTTCCTGCGGAATTTCGGTTCCGATAATCTGATGGGCACGGGCAATGCGCATGCTGAGCTGCTTTAGCTGAGGTGCAACAGGATGAATATCCGTTACCGGACCAACTGATTCAGCTCCCGTCCATTCTGTAATGAGCTGAGCGCAGCGGAGGGCGGCTTTCAGAGTGATACGGGGATCGGCACCGCGCTCAAACCGGTAGGATGAATCGGTTTGCAGGGAAAGTGTACGTGCTGTTTTACGGATTGAAACAGGATCGAACCAGGCAGATTCAATCAGAATTTCGGTGGTATCATCCTGTATTTCGGAATTTAGCCCTCCCATGATTCCGGCTAAGGCTACCGGTTTTTCCTCATCACAGATAAAGAGCGAGCCTGCAGGAACCTCATGCGCGGTTTCATCCAGGGTTGTGAAATTTACTGGCGAATCAAATGATTTCACCAAAATACCAGGTCCGCGGAGGGTCTTAAGATCGAATGCATGAAGCGGCTGCCCGAGCTCGTGCATCACATAATTGGTGGCATCAACAACCGCGTTACGCGGACGCAGCCCGATAGCTTTCAACCTGTTCTGAACCCACCGGGGAGACGGCTGAACTTTCACATTTTTCATTACAATGCCAACATATCTATGGCAAAGGCTGGTATTTTCAATACGGATTTGCACCGCGGGGTTGCCGTCAGGCTGATGGGTAACGTCAGCAGCTTTTAGTTTTTCAGCGGGGTGCGTAAAGGTTTCGCCGGTAACGGCAAACAAATCACGGGCAGTACCGGTATGGCAGGCCGCATCAGGGCGGTTTGGTGTGAGGCCGATTTCGAGCACAGTATCACGAGTAGGGGGTACGACTTCACCGAAGGGTGTGCCGGGTACAAGCGCCTGATCAAGCACCATGATGCCGCTATGATCGGTGCCGATGCCGAGTTCGTCTTCGGCGCAGATCATTCCGAAAGAAACTTCCCCGCGTATTTTGGATTTCCGGATTTTGAAAGGCTTGCCGTCTTTGTCAGTGAGTGGCAGGGTTGTGCCTACTGTTGCTACAGCTACTTTCTGGCCAGTTGCCACGTTGGGTGCTCCGCAAACGATCTGAACGGTGTCGGCGCCGGTATTGACCTGGCAAAGCGTAAGTTTATCAGCATTAGGATGCTTTTGTGCGCTGAGTACTTCCCCTACAACAACGCCGGCGAAATCACTGCCAACTGTTTCAAGCTCGTCAACTTCGAGGCCGGTAAGGGTGAGTTTGTCCGCAATTTCAGCGCCTGTCAGGCTTGTGGAAATATAATCACGGAGCCAGTTAAGCGAAATTTTCATAATGGATTATTGAAACTGTTGCAGGAAACGGAGGTCATTATCATAAAGCAGGCGGATATCATCTATGCCGTAAAACAGCATGGCAATACGTTCCACACCCATGCCGAAAGCAAAGCCGCGGTATTCTTCCGGATCAACGCCAACAGATTGCAGCACATTGGGGTGCACCATGCCAGCTCCTAATATTTCGAGCCATTTTCCGGTTTCATCATCACCCCACCAAATATCCATTTCAAGGCTGGGTTCGGTAAACGGGAAGAAAGACGGCCTGATGCGGTAGCGAACACCTTCCCCGTAAATCATTTCCACGAACATGATGAGCGTATCCTTTAGCTCAGCGAGGGAAACATTTTTATCAACATAAAGGCCTTCTACCTGATGGAACAGGCAGTACGATTTCGCCGTGATGGACTCGTTCCGGTAAACCCTTCCCGGCATAATGGAGCGGAACGGGGGGGTGCCGTTTTTCATAAGGCGAATCTGCACCGGTGAGGTATGGGTGCGGAGCACGAGATCGTCGGTGTTGGGGTCGTCAGATTTTTTTATAAAAAAAGTATCCTGCATATCGCGTGCAGGGTGTTCAGGCGGGAAGTTGAGCGCAGTAAAGTTATGGAAGTCGTCTTCGACCTCGGGCCCGTCAGCTATTGAGAACCCAAGCCGGTAGAACACATCTTTGATACGCGTAAGTGTCTGAGACAGGGGGTGGGCAACGCCAAGGGATAAGGAGCTTGCTGGCAGGCTTATATCATCTGTTGCTTTACGGCTTGTTTTTTGTGATTTGTGCAGCCGCTGTTCTGCTTCCTCAAGCTTATCGTGTGCCAGTTTTTTTACGGCATTTACTTTTTGCCCGAAGAGCTTTCTTTCCTCAGCAGCAATACTGCCGATTTTGCCAAGCAGAGAAGATACCCGGCCTTTTTTGGAAAGGTAGGTAAGCCGGAAGTGCTCAAGTTCTTCGCGGCTGTTTATCTTGAAGGACTCAATATCTTTTTTGAGCTTATCAGTGAGTTCACTCATAGTTTGGTAGGATGCGCTTCAAAAAAATGATCAGGATGAATAAAAAAGGCAAGCCTATGTTGGGTAGGCTTGCCTGAAATCTTACATAATCGAAAACAAGAACACGCTTAGGCGGTTGCTTTTTTAACGATTGCCGAGAATGTTTCCGGCTCGTGTACGGCAAGATCCGCCAGGATTTTGCGGTCGATTTCAATATTGTGCTTTTTCAGAGCACCCATGAGTCTGGAGTAAGAAACCCCGTTTATTCGTGCCGCGGCGTTGATCCTGATAATCCAGAGTTTTCTGAATTCGCGCTTGCGGTTACGGCGGTCTCTGTACTGATATTGAAGACCTTTTTCTACAGTATTTTTGGCAACTGTATAAACCTTGCTTCGTGAACCCCAATAGCCTTTCGCTTGTTTAAGAATCTTTTTGCGACGGCTTTTGGAAGCCACTTTGTTCACTGAACGTGGCATTTGATATAGCTCTAAGGTTAAATGTTAAAATTGAATTCTACTTACAGGTTTGGAAGAAGGCGCATGATGTTGCTCATGTCGCTCTTATGAACCAAAGTAGATTGCCGCAGGTTGCGCTTGCGCTTGGGCGACTTTTTAGTAAGGATGTGGCTTTTGAATGCCTTCTTGCGCTTAAGCTTCCCGGTACCGGTAAGCTTGAAACGCTTTTTGGCGCCACTGTTTGTTTTAAGTTTAGGCATTGTGTTATTCGTATCTAATTTTCGATTTGAATACAGAATCGCAAATATAAACACTTTTTGAACCTAATACAATTTGATTTGAAGTATCGGCCACTGCTGTTCTGATTCGCGCATTCAGATGATTTGTTTAAGGCCTTAAACATCACAAAATGAACGGTCGTAATCGCTGAAAAAACGGTGTCTTTCCAAAAAAAAAGGAAGCATTACCTTAAAGAAATGCTTCCCTGTTTCAAAAGTACATTTGTTTTGTTACTTGGCCGGAGCTACAATAAGCGACATACGTTTGCCTTCAAGCTTCGGCTTAGCTTCAATTTTTCCGAGTTCTTTCAGGTCGTCGGCAAATCTTTCAAGCAGGTCGCGGCCGTTATCGCTGTAGATAATATCCCGGCCTCTGAACTGTACCGTAGCCTTAACCTTGTTGCCTTCTTCAAGGAAAGATTTGGCATGTTTGAGCTTGAAATTATAGTCATGATCATCAGTATGCGGCCGGAACCTTAATTCCTTGATTGTAACCGTATGCTGTTTTTTCTTGGCATCTTTCTCTTTTTTCTTCTTTTCGTACAAGAATTTTTTGTAATCCAAAATACGGCAAACAGGCGGATCAGCGTCTGCAGCTACTTCTACGAGATCGAGCTCAAGACCACGGGCAATAACCAAAGCCCTGTCTGAACTAACTATTTCGTGTTCTCCATCTGGTTTAATAACACGCACTTTGGGTGCATCAATGTCTTCATTAATGCGCTCTGTGTTGTAATTCTTGTATTGTTTATAACGCTTTCCGATTGTTGTGTCTCCTAATTAATTCAGGTTTGTGCCGGTTTAATTTGAATCAGGCAGGGTTTTGCGGTTAATTTCGTTTGTTAATTTAACAAGGTATTCATCAAATGCAAACGTTCCGATGGTTCCTTTACGGTGTTTACGTAATGAAACTGTTTGATTTTCAGCTTCCCTTTCGCCAATTATGAGCATATGAGGGATTTTTGCCTTCTCTGCTTCCCGTATTTTCAGGCCGATTTGTTCGCTGCGGTCGTCAACCTGTACGCGGATTCCTCTTTCATGCAGTTGTTCTTTGTAACGGTATGCAAATTCATTGAACTGATCAGAAACAGGAATAATGGCAACCTGCTTTGGTGATAGCCAAAGCGGGAAGTTTCCTGCAAAGTGTTCAATCAGGATAGAGGTGAAGCGTTCCATCGAACCAAATGGTGCCCGATGAATAATTACCGGACGGTGCTTTTTATTATCGGCTCCCATATATGTGAGGTCGAAGCGCTCGGGCATTACATAGTCGAGCTGAACGGTACCAAGCTGCCATTTACGACCGATGGCATCCCTGATAATGAAATCAATTTTCGGGCCGTAAAAGCTGGCTTCGCCTTCAGCAATAGTATAGTCGAGGCCCAGCTCATCGGCCACTTCGCGTATTTCGCGCTGTGCACGATCCCAGTGCTCAGCTTCACCGCCGTACTTTTCATCGTTATCGTCGCGGAATGAAAGGCGGATATCAACAGGCATATCAAAGACGCCGAAAACGTGCTGAGTGAGGTCGATACAATTTTTAATTTCGTCTTTCAGCTGATCGTGCGTGCAATAGATGTGTGCATCATCCTGCGTAAAGCCCCTAACACGGGATAGCCCGTTAAGCTCACCCGACTGCTCGTAGCGGTAAACCGTGCCAAACTCTGAAAGTCGGATGGGAAGGTCGCGGTAGCTGTGCATCTCGCGGGCATAAATGCGATGATGATGCGGGCAGTTCATGGGTTTGAGCATGTAACGCTCATCATCCACCTGCATGGGATCGTACTGAGAATCCGCATAGTAAGGGTAATGACCGGAGGTTTCATACAGCCGCAAATTGGCAATATGCGGGGTAATGACTTCCTGATACCCACGGTTTACCTGTTCATCCCGAAGGAAGGCTTCGAGTGTTCTGCGAAGCACCGTGCCGTTTGGAAGCCACACAGGCAGACCGCTTCCAATCATCGGGTCTATCATATAAATTGAAAGCTCTTTTCCCAGTTTTTTATGATCCCGTTTTTTGGCTTCTTCGAGCATGTGCAGAAATTCATCCAGAATTTTCTGCTTAGGAAAACTTATGCCGTATATCCGGGTGAGCTGCTTGTTGTCGCTTTTGCCTCGCCAATAAGCGCCTGCAACGTTAAGCAACTTAATAGCTTTAACTTTTTCGGTATTAGGAATGTGAGGCCCCCGGCACAAATCAGTGAAGTTGCCCTGTCTGTAAAAAGAGATGGTACCGTCTTCCAGCTCATTCAGCAGCTCAAGCTTATAGGGATCGTTCTTATCGGTGTAAAAGGCCAGCGCATCTGATTTTGAGATTTCTTTTCGTGTGAAATCAGCCTTGGTTCGGGCTAACTCGAGCATTTTTTTCTCAATGGCCGGCAGGTCTTCAACCGAGATGGTTGTGTCGCCAAAATCTATATCATAGTAAAACCCCTGCTCAATGGCCGGGCCTATTCCAAGCTTAACGCCGGGGTAGAGAGCTTCTACGGCTTCCGCCAGAAGGTGTGCACTGCTGTGCCAGAAGGTCGTTTTGCCGTCTTCAGTATCCCATGTGTTGATTTTGATACTGCCGCCATGGTTTATAGGCCGGCTCAGGTCCTGTACGGTTTGGTTAAGGGTTATGCTTAATGCATCTTTTGCGAGCCTTGGTGAAATACTTGCTGCAACCTCATAACCCGTTGTGCCTTCGGGAAAGGTGCGAATGCTTTTATCCGGAAATGTTAGTTCTATTTTTTGAGATGCGGTTATTTCCTGAGCCATTAAAATGCTTAAAACTGAATGAGTAAGAAATTATATCGAAGAAAAATACTTAAGCTCCGAATATACAAAAAACGCAGATAACCTTTTAGGCAGATTAGGGGTTGTGCGAATTTCAATAATGTAAAGCTCATTTTCAGTTTTAGGGAACGCAGCAGGGTTTTAGAATGTAAATGAACCGTTAGATTAAGACTGTAAGTATTCCTTTCGCATGCGTTTAGCATCGGGAATTTTTTCACCACTTTCATATAATTAAATCACAATCCCTTATGGACGCTCTAAAAAAATGGAAGAATTACGCGATTATTGCGGTTGTACTTGTCGGACTCGGAATTAATCTTGTAGCAGAAGCAACCATCATTAAAGCGAACAGTCCGGATTATTTCGACCTGAGGCATATGGCTCTTTGGTTTTGGATCGGGTTGGCCGGGCTTGCAAGCATCAACGCCGGGATCTCCTTTATGGCCGAATCAGTGAAGCACAGAATTTATGCGGAACAAAATTTCAAGGAGCCGGGTAAGCCAGAATGATTATTCGGTAATGAACCGGTACTTTGTTAAATTCAGTACTAAAATCAGATCAGATTCGCTACTGATTGAATGCTTGTTTTGTACGAATTAGTGGTTATAACGGCATGATGTGCGCCGTATGCCACAATAATTTAATGAACTTAAATTCAGCGTGTTTCTGTGACCGCTGCCAAATCAACTCTTTTCATTTTGAATAATAAAACGATTCGAATCGCATCGGGACAAGGCTTCTGGGGTGACCTGCCTGTAGCCCCGGTTAATCAGGTTAAACTTGGCCAAATTGATTATCTGATGATGGATTACCTTGCAGAGGTAACCATGTCAATCATGCAAAAACAAAAGCTTCGAAACCCTGATTTTGGATACGCGCGTGATTTTGTGGGAGTGATTGAGCAAATTTTGCCTGAAATAGCAGCCGGGAAAGTACGTGTACTTTCCAACGGTGGTGGAGTTAACCCGCAGGCCTGTAAAGATGCTATACTTCGAATTGCACGTGATGCCGGTTATACCGGCCTCAAAGTTGCGGTTGTTGACGGCGACAACATCCTTCCTGATCTTGACAGGCTCATCTCGGAAGGGCATGAGCTCAAAAATATGGAAACAGATGCAGCGGTTACTGAAATAAAAGATAAACTGCTCAGCGCTAATGTATATTTCGGTGCCGAAGCTATGGCAGAAGCACTTGATGCAGGTGCTCACATCGTCGTTACCGGCCGAGTTACGGATACAGGTTTGTGCCTTGCGCCAATGGTTCATGAATTTGGCTGGCGGTTTGATGATGCTGATAAAATGGCAGCAGGAACTGTAGCCGGCCACATACTGGAGTGCGGAGCGCAAAGCTCCGGAGGAAATTTTACCGACTGGCAACTTGTTCCCGACATGGAAAACATCGGTTTCCCTATTGTTGAAGCCTCAGCTGACGGCAGCTTTGTCGTTACAAAACATGAAAAAGCCGGCGGACTCGTTAGCGTTGCAACAGTTAAGGAACAGCTTCTCTATGAAATTGGTGATCCGGCCGAGTACATCACACCCGACTGCATAGCCGATTTTACTTCTATTGAACTTGCTCAGGAAGGCGATAACCGGGTTAGGGTTTGGGGGATTAAAGGCAAACCTAAAACACCTTTCTATAAAGTTTCGGCGAGCTACCTCGACGGTTACAAATTGACCGGTACTTTGGTCTATGCCTGGCCTGATGCTCTCAAAAAGGCTGTTCGTGCGGGCGAAATTCTGAAAGCCAGGGCTGAAAATCTTGGACTTCAGTTTGATGCTTTTCATGCTGAATATGTTGGCTTCAACGGTTGCACCGAGCAGCCGGCAGGCCCTGATTATGATCGTGATATACCAGATGAGGTACAGCTTCGTGTCTCGCTTAGCGGGCCTTCAAAGGCTGACCTTGACCGTTTCGGTATGGAAATGGCACCTCTTATTCTCACAGGTCCAAGTGCTGTAACCGGTTTTGCCGGCGGCCGGCCAAAAGCCGGCGAAATTGTCGCCTACTGGCCTGCGTTAATCCGAAAAGATGCTGTAAAACCGCGAATGACTATCTTTTCTACCTGATTTTGTTGTAGTTTACCTGTACAAATAACCTTCTTACGATTAACTGAATCTGTAATTCACAAAGACTATGCTTATTGGTATCATAGGAGCCGGAATATCCGGACTTACGGCCGGCCGAATTCTGGCCAAAGCCGGTCACGAAGTAGTTGTATTTGAAAAAAGCCGCGGTTACGGCGGAAGAATCTGTACCCGCTACTCTAATAAATACGAAGGGGTCCGCTTTGATCACGGTGCTCCCTATATTTCAGGCGATGATCCGCTTTTCCTGGAATTCATACAGGAATTAACAGAGAAAGGAGTAGCACGAAAATGGACAGATACATTTCATTTTCATGACGGCGAAAAAATGTATGATAAACATCCAAACATGCCCCCTAAGAGTCGCTATGTTTGTGAAGATGGCATGAATGCTATTGGCAAATACCTTAGCCGATGGGTTGATGTACGCCTCAACTCAAGGGTGATAGGGTTCACCTATCAGGGCGACCGAAGAACGACCAAAAGGGCATGGATGCTCAATCTTGAAAACTTCGATACTTTCGAAGTTGATGCCATTGTAGTTGCTGCCCCGGCTGTACAAGCCTACGGATTAATTGAAAACAGCATCGATGAAACAATGTTTAAAACCATAATCAAAGACATCGACAGCGTTTTGTACAGCCCCAAACATGCCCTGATGCTTGCTTACGAAGATGCGCCCGCCCCTGATTTTGCAGGTCTGGTGGTGTCTAATAACCCTGTAATAAGCTGGATCTGTAACGAAAACTCAAAGCGCAACACCGATGGAAAGGTGGCTTTAACGGTTCATACACAGTCCGATTTTTCTAAAAAGCACGTATTTGACGGTACAGCACCCGAAATCATAGAGCTTGAAATCGCACAGCAACTCAGAAAAGTACTCGGCGACTGGGCGGGCAGGTACGACGAATCGCAGATGAGGTTGTGGCGTTACCCGCAGCCGGGAAATTATTTCGATAAGGATTTCGTTGAACTTGGCGGAGATATTAAGCCAATTGCCCTTACAGGAGATTACATGCGCGGAAAAACACTCGAACACGCTTTCGTTTCGGGTTACAAACTGGGCCATCATTGGGCTAACCGTTTTTCGAAGTAAATACATTAGTTGAAAGAGCTCTTAAAACTCAACCGTTTTTTTTGGAAATACAAGGGTACCGTACTTCTCGGTACCCTTTTTCTTGTTAGTGCAAACATCTTCCTGGTCTGGATTCCAATTCTGATCCGGCAAACGATTGACGCAGTAGAAGTACTAACGACCGAGAACAAATACACAGGCTTGGGGCTTTGGGAAATCCTCACGTCTGCTGAGGGGGGCGGCCTGCTGGCAACCAATACCGCTTATCTCATGCTTGCTGTAGTGCTCTATGGTGTTCTGTTATACGCCACAAGGCAAACTCTCATCGTAACCTCGCGAAAAATTGAGTTTGATATGCGGAATGAAATATTTGACCGCATCCAAAAGCTTCCCCAAAGCTTTTACAGTCAAAATAAAAGCGGAGATATTTATGTAAGGGCTACCGAAGATGTACAGCGTGTTCGGGAATACTTCGGTCCCGCGTTTATGTACACGATTCAGACCGTATCAAGGGCGGCCATAATCATTACCATAATGGTGCTTGTTAACCCTGTATTAACACTTTGGGCACTGCTTCCGCTTCCGGCCCTCACGCTCTTTGCATACTGGGTTAGCGGGTTTATACACAAACGGTCGAACGAAATACAGGAACAATACGCCTCTCTTGCCGGCCGTGCAAGTGAAGCTTTTTCAAGTATCAGGCTTATTAAAGCATATGCCCGCGAAGATTATGAGAAGAAGCGGTTCATGCATGAAAGCGAAATATACCGCAGGCGCAAGCTCAGACTCGATGTAGTTGAATCTTTATTTCATCCTATGCTTAGCCTGCTTATCGGGCTCTCGATAGTGCTGGTAATATGGCAGGGTGGAATAATGGTGGTTGAAGGCATCATCACCGTAGGAAATATCGCGGAATTTATCATACATGTTACCTATCTTACCTGGCCGGTAGCATCATTGGGCTACACTATAAACCTCATACAACGCTCGGCAGCTTCACAGGAACGCATCGCAAAAATGATGCGCACACCAAATGAAATTCAGGATAACGAGGAAACTGCATCTGATATCCGGGAAATTAAAGGCCATATTTCATTCCAAAACATATCGTTCAGATACCCTAAAGCTGAAGCGCTCGCACTCGACCGCATTTCATTTACAATAAAGCCAGGGCAAACCGTAGCTTTTGTGGGCCGGACAGGTAGCGGAAAAACAACCCTTGTGCAGCTTATTCCGCGCCTTTTTAACCCAACAGCAGGAAGCATTCAAATTGACGGCCGTGATATAAGTACACTGCCGCTGGGGGTTTTAAGAAAAAATATTGGTTTTGTACCTCAGGATACTTTCTTATTTTCAGATACAATAGCTGAAAACATTGCATTTGGTTTAGAAAATTGTTCTATTAAGGAAATTGAAAGAGCAGCAGACAATGCTCAGGTACTTGAAAACATAAATGAATTCGAAAATGGTTTTGATACAATGCTCGGAGAGAGAGGCATAACCCTCTCTGGCGGTCAAAAACAGCGCACAAGCATAGCACGCGCAATAATAAGAAAGCCCTCAATCCTGATTCTGGATGA
Source organism: Cyclonatronum sp. (assembly GCF_022565315.1). Taxonomy (NCBI): domain Bacteria; kingdom Pseudomonadati; phylum Balneolota; class Balneolia; order Balneolales; family Cyclonatronaceae; genus Cyclonatronum; species Cyclonatronum sp. Next base: position 24,728 of record NZ_JAIUMX010000004.1, read on the forward strand.
CTCACTAAGCGCTGTTGACACAAAAACTGAAGATGCAATACTAACCCATCTTAAATCTGAATTTAAATCCAAAACAACTGTACTGATAAGCCACCGAATTTCTACTGTAAAGGATGCCGATTGCATTTTTGTGCTTAAAGATGGCAAAATTACCGAATCAGGGAAGCATGAAGAGCTAATTGCAAAACAGGGCTATTATGCAACTATGTATAAGAAACAGCTGCTTGAACAAGAATTGGCTCAGCTTTAAATACCACATCTGACACCTCAACACATCAACCAACCAACACACCCACGAGCCTGGCTTTGCCTTTAGGACTGAGCGCTTGATTGTCGCGGCACTGCCGGCACAAATACCGATACCCAGGAGAAAACCATGATCATAGTACCATTAGGGGTTGCATCTGCAACACCAACAGCCAAACGTCACTTATCTTCCGTTGCTTTATGGCGGGATGGGCGCGTTTACCTGTTTGATTGCGGAGAGAATGCTCAAATGCGCGCACTTCAGGCAGGGCTCAAACGCTCAAAAATCGACTACATTTTTATTTCCCATATGGATGGCGACCATTTTTTCGGTTTGCCAGGCCTTATTTCCACCATGCAGCTACAGCGGCGTGAAAATGTTCTCAACATTATCGGGCCTGAAGGTCTGAAAGAGTTTCTGGAAGCAGCTCTTAAAGCAGCAGGTATTGAGTTGACTTTTGAAATTGTGTTCAAGGAATTCAAAGACGGTTTTGAACATGAAATTGTAGTTGACGACCCGGAGTTTTACATTGAAGCACGACCGCTTGAACACAAAAACCTTTGTGTCGGGTACCGGTTTCAGGAAAAAGATAAACCCGGCAAGGTTGATGCAGCCAAAGCTGAATCAATGGGTATCACTGAAGACTGGCAGTATAAGAAACTTAAAGCCGGTGAGGATGTCGAACTGGAAAACGGTACCGTTGTAGCTTCATCTGAAATAGTCGGTGAACCTAAAAAAGGCGACAGTTTTGCCTATGTTACCGATACACTTTTTTCAGTGAATGCGCTTAAACTTGCCTATAAAGCAACTATTCTTTATCACGAAGCTACGTTTGATCAAAATCTTAAGGATAAGGCTGAAGAGACATTTCACTCAACTGCAGAAGACGCAGCAACCATTGCACATAAAGCAGAAGTGCAGCGCCTTGTTATCTCACATTTCTCTGCCAGGTACACCAATCAGTTTGTACTGCTAAAAGAAGCACGCAAAATTTTCCCTGATACATGGGTTGCAACTGAACTTCGCCCTATTATGACCGATCCGGAGCACGAGCGCGGTATTATTAAAGCCAAAATTCAGATCGATACCGCCACACCTGAAAAAGGCAACTATTCCCGGTCCGGCTATAAAGGCGGTGGCGACAGAGGTAAGTATTTCCGTCCGAGAAAAAGATTTGACCAGGATTCCGGCGGCGGATATCGCGGTGGTGGCGGCGGCCGTGGTGGCTATGATAATCGCGGAAGAGGGCCAAGCCGGCCTTACGATAACCGTGGCGGAGGCAGCAGCCGCCCATATGATAATCGCGGCGGAGGAGGAAGACCCTACGACAACCGCGGCGGCGGCGGAAGACCTTACGATAACCGCAGCGGTGGAAGTGGGGGCGGTTTCAGGCGCGATTATGATGACAGAGGCGGCAGCCGTCCGTATGATAACCGCGGCGGCGGCAGACCATATGATAACCGCAGCAGTGGCTCAAGCCGCCCTTATGATGACCGGGGCAGCCGTCCGTACGATAACCGCGGCCCGCGCGAATGGGATAACAGAGATAACCGCGATAATCGTGGTGCACCTCCCCGAGATTACGACAACCGGAACCGTCGTTTTGAAAACCGCGATACACGCGATACACGGGACTCCCGCGATGACCGCTTCGAACGCCGTAACCGAGACACACAGAGTCGTGACCGAAACAATACCGGAAAGGATTTTGACAAAGACATGGATCAGTCAAAACTTCCGATAAAACCCCGTACCCCTTACGACGATTTTGACCGCTTCTAAACAAAAGCAAAAATCTGATTCTAAAGCCGTCGATTCAACACTGATTCGACGGCTTTATCAGTTTCTGAAGCCCTACAAATGGTACCTCGTTCTTGCTTTGGTACTCACACTCGTTGTCTCCTTTTCAGGGCCCCTGCGACCATTTCTGATTCAGATTGCTATTGATGATTACATAGCAACCGGCGATGTACCCGGTCTCACTAAAATAGTACTCTTTATTTTCGGGGTGCTGGTTGTTGAAAGTGTACTCATGGTGGGCGTAACTTTTATAACCCGCTGGATCGGTCAGGGCGCGCTTCTTTCTTTAAGGAATGCCGTATTTGAAAAAATTCAGTCGTTACACGTTCAGTTCTTCGACCGAAACCCAATCGGAAAGCTCATCACCCGAACCACTAACGATATTGAAGCCCTGAGTGATTTGCTTTCTTCCGGGGTTGTGAACATCATCGGTGATCTTTTCCGAATATTTTTCATTCTGCTGTTCATGTTCGCCATGAGCTGGGAACTCACACTGGTTTCCATAAGCATATTACCGGTTCTTTTCTATGCAACCTTTTGGTTTAAATCTAAAGTAAGGGTAGCCTTTTTAGACATTCGCGACTGGATTGCACGGCTCAACTCTTTTGTGCAGGAACACATCAACGGGATGAGCATTGTACAGCTATTCGGCCGTGAAAAGAAAGAAATGCAAAAGTTCAGTGCAATTAATAATGAACACAAAGCGGCACATATCCGCACAATCTTTTATTTTGCTGTATTCTGGCCTATTGTTGAAGTGCTTTCCAGTCTTGCAATGGCACTTGTAATCTGGTACGGTGGTGCAAGCGTGTTATCCGGCACACTTACTTTCGGCATACTCGTTGCTTTTATTCAATATGTGCGTTTATTTTTCCTGCCCATTCGGGACTTGTCTGATAAGTTCAATACCCTTCAAAGTGCGCTTGCATCATCAGAACGGATTTTTAGCGTGATGGATGAGGAAAATGAAGTTAAAGAAGTATCACATCCCATCACCCTGAAACCCAAATCGCACGATATTAGCTTCCGGAATGTATCTTTCAAATATCTTGAGGATGGTGAGCAAATTCTGCGGAATGTCAGTTTTTCAGTTAATGACGGGGAAACGGTAGCTGTAGTTGGTGCAACAGGCTCTGGGAAAACAACCCTCATCAATTTGCTGATGCGTTTTTATGATATCAAAGAAGGGGAGATAGTGATTGACGGGCATAACATCAAAAACTACGCCCTCAGTTGTCTCAGGCGATGTTTCGGACTCGTTTTGCAGGATAATGCCCTGTTTTCAGGCTCAGTTTATGACAATGTTACCCTGGGCAACCAAAATATAAGTTTGGAACAGGTTGTTGCTGCTGCAAGAGCTGTTGAAGCAGACCGCTTCATCGAAAAATTACCCGGCGGGTATAATTTCGTACTTCATGAACGGGGTGCTTCCCTTTCGATGGGGCAGCGTCAGCTGTTGTGTTTCATGCGCGCGCTCGTTTACAACCCCGGTGTTCTCATTCTTGATGAGGCTACCTCAAACGTTGATTCTGAAACGGAAGCACTGGTAACCAATGCCATTGATACCCTCCTGAAAAACAGAACCTCTATCGTTATTGCTCACAGGCTTGCAACCATACAGCATGCCGATAAAATACTTGTGATGCATAAAGGCGAAATAAGGGAGCAGGGCACCCATCAGCAGCTCATCAAAAAGCGTGACGGAATTTACCGCAGGCTGTACGAACTTCAGTATAAAGATCAGGCTGCCTGAACCTGATCTTTGAATTTATCTATTTGAGCATCAGGCAACCCAAATAAGCAATCAAACCAAAAACAGACGTTAAAATTATGAAAACAGCATTTTTGACCACCCAACACGGAGTAATGAAAATTGAGTTTTTCGAAAAAGATGCTCCCGGCACCGTTGCCAATTTTGTTAAACTTTCAGAAGAGGGCTTCTACGACGGACTCACCTTTCACAGAGTAATTCCGGGTTTTGTAGTTCAGGGCGGATGCCCTAAAGGAACCGGAGTTGGCGGCCCGGGCTACAAGATCAAGTGCGAACTCGACGGCGGAAATCAGTACCACGACCGCGGAGTTTTGTCGATGGCTCATGCCGGGCGCGATACCGGCGGCTCACAGTTTTTTATCTGTCATAATCGCGATAATACCGCTCACCTCGACCGCAGGCATACTGTATTCGGAAAGGTAACCGAAAACGTAGATATTGTTGATAAAATAAAAGCGGGCGATAAAATCGAAAAAATTGAAATCAGAGAAGAAGAGTAAACCCCGCAACTTAATCAGCAAGGCCGGCCTCTGAAACCCTGTTATCAGTAATTAAGCCTGCATAGCGATAATCAGCATGCTTTTTTCGCTGACAGCGACCGAATAAAAACATATTTTTTGTATTTTATGCCATTCATTTAGCCGGCCTTCTTTAATCACTATTTTCAGAATTACCAATTCGCTATTGTTCGGTTCATTCAATGGGCAAAGTTCTTAGAAATTTTGCTCATTCACTCACCTAATAAGCTGTTTCAGAACAACTATTTATGCAACATAAATCATCTGCTGAAATCAGGCAGGAATTTCTTGACTTCTTTGCTGCCAAAGAACACGCTATTACGGCAAGTGCACCGGTAGTGCCGCAGGACGATCCGACCCTGCTGTTTACTAATGCAGGTATGAATCAATTCAAACCAATTTTTTTGGGTGAACAGCAAACTTATGCTCAGGACGGGCGGCATTGGTCGAGAGCTGCCAACACCCAAAAATGTATCCGTGTAAGTGGCAAACACAACGATCTCGAAGAAGTCGGTATCGACACCTATCATCACACGCTTTTCGAGATGCTGGGGAACTGGTCTTTTGGAGATTATTTCAAGAAAGAAGCCATTTCCTGGGCCTGGGAACTCCTGGTGGAACAATGGGGCCTTGATTCCGGCAGGCTTTACGCAACCGTATTTGGTGGTGATGAACAGGACGGTCTGCCTGTTGATGAGGAAGCCATTGCGCTCTGGAAGGAAGTAACCTCAATAAAGCCGGAACACATTCTTCGGTTTGGCAAAAAAGACAACTTCTGGGAAATGGGAGATACAGGCCCGTGCGGTCCATGTTCTGAAATTCATGTTGATCTACGCTCCGATGAGGAGCGTGCCAAAGTGGACGGTGCAACCCTCGTTAATGCTGACGATCCCCGCGTGATGGAAATCTGGAACCTGGTTTTCATTCAGTTTAACCGGCAGGCTGACGGCAGCCTGCACAAGCTGCCTGCACAGCACGTTGATACCGGTATGGGTTTTGAACGCATTTGCGCCGTGCTTCAGGGGAAAAAGTCAAATTACGATTCAGACGTATTTCAGCCACTCATTCAGGAGATTGCAGGTCTGGCGGAAAAAACATACGGAGAGAATGAAAAAACGGATATCGCTATTCGTGTTATCGCCGACCACATCCGTGCCGTATCTTTTGGTGTTGCAGACGGCGCCTCACCTTCTAACGACGGGCGCGGTTACGTTATCCGTCGTATTCTGCGCCGTGCGGTTCGCTACGGCTGGGACGTTCTCGAACTGCGGGAACCCTTCATGCATAAATTAGTACCCGGTATAGGTAAAGTTTTTGAGCATGTTTTCCCTGAGCTTCAGGCGCAGCTTGCCTACGTAACCTCTGTTATCAAAGCAGAAGAAGACAGTTTTCTGAAAACCCTGGGGCAGGGGATAAGCCTCTTTGAACAGCTTGCTGAGGGTTCAGAACTTATTTCCGGCGAACAGGCTTTTAAACTCCACGATACCTATGGTTTCCCGATTGACCTAACGCGCCTTATGGCACGTGAACGGGGTATCAGCGTTGATGTAGCTGGTTTTGACCGGCTGATGCAGCAGCAAAAAGAGCGTGCAAGAAGTGCCGGACGTTTTCAGGCTGAAGCAGCCGGCGTGCAGCACTGGACCTTCAGTAAAGGGTACGATGAACTTCCGCCTACCTTGTTTACCGGGTATGATGAATTTGTTTCTGAATGCAAGCTAATTGCATGGCGCCCAACAGCTGAGGAAGGTTCATTTCAGATTGTTCTGAACCGTACACCCTTTTATGCTGAAAGCGGCGGACAGATAGCTGATACCGGAGTACTGCGTTTTGGTGATACAAGCATTCAGGTATTCGATGTTCGTAAAAAAGATGATGTTTACTTCCATTTCACCCGAACCGCTCCGCCCGAAGGTGCCACTGCCTGTGTAGCAGAGATTGATGCCGGCCTTCGTACTGAAATCCAGAAAAATCACACCGCTACTCACCTTGTTCATGCCATCCTGCGACAGGAACTTGGAAATCATGTTGCTCAGAAGGGTTCGCTTGTTTCCGCAGATAAACTCCGTTTCGACTTCTCTCATTTTGAGGCCGTAACACAGGAACAGCTCGATACCATTGAAGAGCAGGTCAACAAAAAGATTCAGGAAAACATCCCCCTCACCGATGAGCGTGAAGTACCGATAGAAGAAGCCCGTTCCCGCGGCGCTATGATGCTGTTCGGCGAGAAGTACGGTGATTTTGTAAGAGTTGTGACCTTTGATCCCGCTTTTTCAGCAGAGCTCTGTGGCGGCACACATGTGAAGGCTACCGGCGAGATCGGCTATTTTCGATTTGTCTCTGAATCAAGCGTGGCCTCAGGTATCCGACGGATTGAAGCGGTAACAGGTCTTCAGGCCGATGCACTTCTAAGAACGGAGAAACAAACGCTTGCAGGCCTGAAAAAAGCTGCCGGAGCCGGAAAAGATCCGCTTGATTTTGTGGACGAGCTGTTGCTCGAGCGCAAAAATCTTCTCAAGGAGCTGAAAGAGCTGAAGATGGAGCTTGCTGGTGCAGGGCTTGAACAGCTGCTTAATAAAGGTGAAGTCATTTCTGAAAACGTTACTCTCATAAAAGGCATCATCGAGGGATCTGACATGAATCAGCTTAAGCAGCTTGGTTATGAGGTACTGAACCGCAGGGCTTCCGCTACTGTTTGTTTACTCGGAACAGCCGATAAGGAAAACGGCAAAGTATTTATCATGGCTTGTGTTACCGATGACCTCATTCAAAAAGGCCTGAAGGCCGGAGCGCTTGTTGGTGCTGTTGCAAAACTTGTAGGCGGAGGGGGCGGCGGTCAGCCTAACCTTGCTACAGCCGGAGGAAAGAAACCGGAAAAGCTGCAGGAAGCACTTGATAAAGCAACGGATATTATCAACAGCTTTATTCAAAAATAAAAATATAAAAAACGGGCCGTTTTGGGATTGCCCGAGAACTGAAAACTGATCATTAGTTAACCCTAACCAATATATTCCTGAAATTATGGCAAAAAAAGCCGATGAAGGGTTTACACCCACAGGGAAGGTTTACAAGAGCACAACGCTTCCTAAACCTACAACCAAAAATCACAAGGACTTAGGTATAAAAGATGAACAGCTTCCGGAAATTTACCGGAACATGTACTTGCAGCGCCGTTTTGAAGAACGGGCAGCACAAATGTATCAAAAAGGAAAATTCGGTGGTTTCCTTCACCTTTACATTGGTCAGGAAGCCGTTTCAGCAAGCACGGTACACGTGCTGAATGATGATGATGATATTATCAGTGCCTACCGGGTGCACGGCCTTGCACTCGCACGGGGCACAAGTCCGAATGCGTGCATGGCCGAGCTCTTTGGAAAGGTGACCGGCTGCTCAAAAGGTAAAGGCGGCTCCATGCACTTTTTTGATGTTGAAAAACACTTCTGGGGCGGCCACGCGATTGTTGGGGCACATATTCCGCTTGGCGCCGGTCTGGCGATGGCCAATAAATACCAGGGTAACGGGCGTATTGCAATTTGTTTCTTCGGCGACGGCGCGGTAGATCAGGGTTCTTTAAACGAGACCTTCAACATGGCCCAGCTCTGGAAGCTTCCCGTAATTTTCGTGGTTGAAAACAACGGTTACTCAATGGGTACAGCCGTTGAGCGCCATTCGGCCGGTCAGCTCCACAAGAGGGGCGAGGCCTACGGCATGAAAAACGGCGTTGCCAACGGCATGGATTTCTTCTCTATGGTTGATACACTCTCTGATATTGCGAAAGAAGTCCGCGAAACCAATGAGCCCTACTTCCTTGAGGTAAAAACCTACCGCTACAGAGGTCATTCAATGAGTGATCCCGGTAATTACCGCACCAAGGAAGAGCTCGAAGAATTCCGCTCATTCGACCCTATCGAGCGCCTGAAGACCTACATGTTCGAAAACAAGCTTGTAAGTGAAGAAGAGATCAAAAGCATCGAGGATGAAATCAACAAAGAAGTGCTCGATGCCATCGACTTCGCCGAAGAAAGCGAGTTTCCGCCGGCTTCCGACCTGTACGAGCATGTTTATGTGCAGGAAGACTTCCCGTTCCATACCTAATCATCACGACAAATTCAGAAGGGAGAATAGAATCTAATGTCTGTTAAACAATTCAGAGATGCCATCCGCGAAGCGATGGTAGAAGAAATGCGCCGTGATGAAAGTATCATCATCATGGGAGAGGAAGTAGCCGAGTACGACGGAGCCTACAAGGTTACACAGGGTATGCTCGAAGAATTCGGCCTGCGCCGTGTAATCGATACACCCATTTCGGAACTCGGTTTTTCCGGTATCGGTGCAGGTGCAGCTATGAACGGCCTACGGCCTATTATCGAATTTATGACCTTCAATTTTGCTGTTGTGGGTATAGATCAGATCCTGAACAACGCAGCCAAAATCCGGTACATGAGCGGCGGACAGGTAAAGTTTCCGATGGTTTTCCGCGGCCCGAACGCCTCAGCGGGTCAGCTCGGAGCTACGCACTCCGTTGCCTATGAAAGCCTGTATGCCCACATTCCGGGCCTGAAAGTGATGTACCCTTCCGAGCCCTACGATGCCAAAGGCATGCTCAAAACCGCTATCCGCGACGACGACCCGGTTATCTTTCTTGAATCCGAGCAGATGTACGCTATGAAACAGGAAGTGCCGGACGAAGAATACCTCATTCCGTTTGGCGTCGGTAAAATCAAGCGCGAAGGCGATGATGTTACCATTGTTGCACACGGCAAGATGTATCATATCGCTCAGCAGGCGGCAAAAGAACTTGCCAAAGACGGTATCGAAGCCGAGGTAATCGACCCCCGCTGCATGAAGCCCTTTGATTTTAAGATGGTGATAGAATCCATCAAAAAAACCAACCGTTGTGTAATTGTGGATGAATCCCATCCTTTTGCAGGTATGGCCGCTGAGATCGGATTCGTAATTCAGCGGGATGCATTCGACTACCTCGATGCACCTGTTCAGCGTGTAACCATCCCCGATGTGCCGGCACCATTCGCCAAGAATCTGTTCGATCTCTGGCTGCCCGGCCCTAAACAAGTAATTGACGCGGTGAAAGCCGTGACCTATAAAAACTAATCACCGCTAAAGCTAAGGATTGCAGTTATGGCTATAGTTATTGATATGCCCAAACTCAGTGACACCATGGAAGAGGGTGTTATTGCTAAATGGAATGTGAAAGAAGGAGACAAGGTAAGCTCAGGCGACATCATCGCAGAAGTTGAAACTGATAAGGCTACCATGGATGTAGAAGTTTTTGATGATGGCACTGTGCTTAAGCTTGTGGCATCTGAGGGGGATTCCATCCCGCTTGGCGGCATCATCGCAATTATCGGAGATGAAGGGGAAGACATCAGCGGTTTGCTTGATGGCGGATCCGATTCCAAATCGAAAGAAGCTCCGAAGCAACCAAAAAAGAATGATTCTGAGGCCGAAGAAAAGAAAGATGATAAAGATTTTGATCCGCTGTTCGGCGAACTCGAAGGCGAGGCATCTTCTGAAGAGAAGGTTCCAAACGAAGACGGCGGACGCGTAAAGGCATCGCCACTTGCCCGGAAAATGGCAGAAGAGCAAGGGATTGATCTAAGCAGTGTGAAAGGTTCGGGGCCTAACGGTCGTGTGGTTAAAGCAGATATCGAAGGTTTTGAGGCAAAGGCTGAAGCTCCGAAACCTGAACCCAAAGCAGAACAAAAACAGGCTGCGAAAACGGCCACTGCCCCTGCAGCCAATTATGAGGACATCCCCATCAATCAGATGCGCAAAACGATTGCGCGCCGCCTGAGCGAAAGCATGTTCACGAACCCGCACTTCTACGAGACGATCGATATCGACATGAAGAAAGCGGTTCAGATGCGCGAAAGCCTCAATGCCATGCCTGATGTTAAAGTGAGCTTTAACGACATGGTTGTGAAGGCCTGTGCCGTTGCACTGCGCCGGCATCCGAAAATAAACAGCTCCTGGCTGGGCGATGTAATCCGGATGCACAAAGATGTGCACATTGCCGTTGCAGTTGCTGTAGAAGACGGACTCCTCACGCCGGTAATCCGCGATACTGACAGAAAAGGTTTTGCCGAAATCGGCAATGAAGTGCGTGTGCTTGCCGGTAAAGCCAAAGAGAAAAAGCTTCAGCCGGATCAGATGGAAGGCAGTACCTTTACAATCAGCAATCTCGGCATGTTTGGTATCGAAGAGTTTACGGCCATCATCAACCCGCCAAACGCCTGCATTCTTGCAGTGGGTGCCATTCGTGACGTTCCTGTAATAGAAAACGGTGAAGTTGTACCCGGCAAACGCATGAAAGTAACCCTCTCAAGCGATCACCGCGTAGTTGACGGCGCACTTGCAGCCCAATTCCTGCAAACACTTCGCAGCTTGCTGGAAGAGCCAATGGGGATGCTGCTGTAAGCACAACAAAAATTCACAGACAAACGAAAAGAACACAAAAACAGCCGGAAATCGAAAAAGCATTTCCGGCTGTTTTTTTAACAGGGCCTTATTAACACCTGCAAAATTGGTAAAACAGATTTGTTATTTGTGCCTACTGTTTTACCTTAATACCTGAGTATCTACTTATTACCCTTCATCAAACAAGTACCCCGTGAAATATTTAATCTTGGGTGCCAAAGGTCAGCTTGGGCTGGAGTGGACCAAAAGACTTAGCCGGGAAAACCTGGCATTTACTGCTACAGATTATCAGGAGCTTGATATCTCCGATACCGAAGCAGTTGCTCTTTACCTGGATGAGCACAAGCCAGACGTTGTTCTGAATTGTGCAGCCTATACAAATGTGGATGGCGCTGAATCTGATTTCAAAGCCAATAATTTACTAAATCACAGTGCGCCGGCTGCAATAGCAGAGCTTTGTGATGCAAAGGGAATAGTCTTCGTTCATTATTCGACTGATTATGTCTTTAGCGGTAATATTGAAGACAAGCAGGCTTATCCATTAGGTTATCCGATTGATGCACCCGTAAATCCGGTCAATAAATACGGCGAAGCTAAACTTATGGGAGAGCAGGCTATTCAGCAGTCGGGTAAGAATTATCTGATAATCCGTATCGCATGGCTTTGCAGCGCTTATGGTAAAAATTTTATGAAGACAATGATTCGTTTTGGTTCCGAAAAGCCCAAACTGACCATTGTAAACGATCAGTTTGGTTCACCTACCTTCACCTTCGATGTGGTTGACGCAACGCTCAGAATACTACAGACGCCTGAGCGCGGTATTTTTCATGTTACAACTGAAGGAATGTACTCCTGGTTTGACTTTGCGAACGCCATATTTAATGAAGCTGGTATTAAGGTAGAAACGGAGCCCGTTGGCAGCGATGCCTACCCTATGGTTGCAAAACGCCCTGCTTACTCTAAACTGGATACATCCCGCTTCAAAAAAATAAGCGGGGGCGTATCGTATCACATGGCCGACGGCATAAAACGTGTGCTTAGCGAACTAAACTCATCCTCTTAACATAATCGCCTTATGAAAGTTATTCGAACAGAAATTGACGACGTTGTTTTTATCGAACCCAAAATATTCGGGGATATCAGGGGTTTTTTTACGGAAACTTACCGTAAGAGCTGGTTTGATGAAGCCGGAGTACCCTCCGTATTTGTACAGGATAACCTTTCCCGTTCCAAAAAAGGAACATTGAGGGGGCTTCACTATCAGTTCCGCAACCCGCAGGCCAAGCTTGTGATGGTAACCCGGGGTGAAGTACTTGATGTTGCAGTTGATATACGGAAAGGCTCCCCGACTTTCGGAAAGCATGTGAAGTCCGTTTTGTCTGACGCAAATAAGCGTATGATTTTCATTCCGGAAGGTTTTGCACACGGCTTTGTTGTTCTCAGCGAGGAAGCCGATTTTCAGTACAAATGTTCTGATTATTACGACCCCGCAAGTGAGAGGTCTGTATATTGGAACGACCCGGCAATAGGCATCGATTGGAGCCTTGAAAACCCCATACTGAGTGAAAAAGACAAAACAGCCCGATTGCTGAAAGATGTTCCGGAAGATGAACTGCCCGTTTACAAGGGCCCGCATAACCTTCAACCTTAAATTTCACATCTATGAAACTCCTGATTACCGGCGGCGCCGGCTTTATTGGTTCAAATCTCATTCTGCATCTGCATGAGGCCTATCCTGATTATCACATTCTGAATGCAGATAAACTGACCTATGCCTCAGATCTCACCTATCTTAAGCCTTTGGAAAAGAGTACGCGTTATTCTTTTTCAAAAACAGATATTGTTGACCGGGATGCTGTACGACAGTTGGTCCGTTCGTTTAAGCCCGATGGTATCATCCATTTAGCTGCCGAATCGCATGTAGATAATTCCATTACAGGGCCTGAACCATTTATTCTGACAAACGTGCTTGGCACCTTCAACCTGCTCGAAGAATGCCGCGCTTTCTGGAATGAGAGTGGAAAAGATTTTGGCTCATTTCGCTTTCATCATGTTTCTACTGATGAGGTTTACGGCACTTTAGGCGATACGGGGCTTTTCTCTGAAACTACACCATACGCACCAAACTCTCCTTATTCTGCAAGCAAGGCATCCAGTGATTTTATTGTAAGGTCATACCATCATACCTACGGAATGAATGTTGTAACCACAAACTGCTCCAATAATTACGGCCCGCATCAGCACGATGAAAAGCTTATTCCGGTGGTAATACGAACAGCTCTAAATAAAAAACCAATACCTGTTTACGGTAAAGGTGAAAATATCAGAGACTGGCTCTTTGTAAGGGATCACTGCAAGGCCATCGATATGGTTTTTCATGAAGGCAGAAGCGGTGAAACCTACAATGTAGGGGGCCGGAATGAGTGGAAGAATATTGACCTTGTGAGGGCTATTTGTGATGAGCTAAATGAGCTGGCAGCTAACGGGCCCAACGGAGACTATAAAAACCTTATCACCTTTGTGACCGACCGGCCCGGACATGATCTTCGCTATGCGATAGACGCCACTAAACTGGAAAATGAGCTTGGCTGGCAAAATACGCAGGATTTCCGTCGCGATTTGCGTGAAACAGTTAACTGGTACAAAGTTAAATATGGCTTTTAGCAGGGCAGAACAGCTCTGGCAACCTGTGTTTTACCCCCAAAAGATGCAGAATTGATCTGCATCTTTTTTAATGGCATAAGGATATATACAGGCGAAATCTCCGAAGTCAATTAATTAAGTGCCGGATTTAAATAATAGCGTTAAAACCTTTAAATTAAGTCGGGTGGTAACTTTGCGATACAACCCCCTATTAACTCTACCAATAGCAGTAAATCAAACATTTCATATATGAAAAAAATAATCTACAGTACGCTAACGGCTTTTTTTCTTTTACTATCTGTAAATGAGGTTAATGCGCAATCATTTGGCGCGAAACTTAATTTCGGAACACAAGGAATCGGCTTTGAAGGTATCATGCGCGTTTATGAACCCTTAAATGTTCGTGTAGGGGGCAACTTCCTGAATGCCAGTTACCTGTACGAAACCAGTGCAAGTGACGATTATGATGTTGATGCATCTCTTTCACTTTCAACCTTCTCGGCTTTGTTAGACTGGCATCCGTACAAAACAAGCCTAAGATTGTCAGCAGGTCTTGTGTATAATGCAAATGCCGTAAACACTTCTTTATTGCCAAAAAAATCCTATACAATAGGTGGGGATGTGTATTCACCTGATGAGCTTGGGAATTTAGATGCCGAAGTAACCTTTAGCCCTGTTTCACCATATCTGGGTATTGGTTTTGGAAATGTATTCTCCGGTTCAAGGTTCGGTTTTAACACCGATTTTGGTGTTCTGCTGCATGGAAAACCAGCCGTGAGCCTCACTGCAGATGGCTTACTGTCGCCTTCTGCATCTCAGGCCCCGCAGCTCGAAGAAAATCTTAGCTGGGCAACCCTGTATCCTGTAATTACATTCTCATTTACCTACCGCATCAACTAAGATTATGCAGATGCAGCTTAACTGCATTTATTCCGCAATAATTTATTTTATTTCCAATCTCATTCCCCACGTATTATGACAAACGGCATTAAACTCATTAAAGGAGCCTTATTTACGCTCCTTTTGTCTGCATTATTCTACCTGAGTGGTTGTGATATTACCGACCCTCTTGACGGCATTAAAGTAATACTTGATACAAAAGAACGAGAAACAACGGTTTCTGTAATATTCAGAGATGCCTCCACGAATGAACCAATTGGTTTTTCCGGCGATCAGAATGTTACTATAACACTAACCGGTACTGATGAAGGCCAGGTAATTGACCTTTTAAGCCGTGAGCGGAATTCTTTTGAATCACGCAGAGGATTTGTTTCATTTGCAATTCGTGACGGCCGTACCCCAAGCCGGGAAAACCCGGTTGAGCTTGTGGCTCAGGTAAGTGCCCCGTCAGGTGATTTTATCGCCACAACACAGCGTTTATTCGTAAACACTGTAGGCTCAAATGCATTTGAAATAAGGATGGTGAATAAAAACACTCTCCCGCAGGGGGTAAACGGAGCTTCAGTTGCGGCGATTACTACTGTTTCTTCAGGTGGAGGAACTGTCTCTGATGTAGTATTAAGCGGTGAACAGCTCGGAATGCAAACGCCCCTGACAATCAGAATACCTCAGGGAACCCGTCTCTTTAATGCAAACGGCACAGCCTTGAATGGGGAGCTTTCCGCAGAAGTTTTCCATTTTAACCATAAAGAAAGAGAATCCTTACAAAGCTTTCCTGGTGGGTTAGCTGGTGTGGTTTCAAATTTTGATGAAATTTCCGGCATTCCGGGTGGCCTGATGTCAGATCTGCAAACCGAAGGTGCAACAGTTCACTTTACACCTGCTGGTTTCATGTCGGTGTCTTTCACGATTGGCGGGCAGCTTGTACGTACAGCTGACGGCCTTATGGAGTTTATTATCGGATTACCTGAAGGGGTTTTTAACCGAAGCGGTGAACGCGTTATGGTAGGTTCAAGTGTTCCCATATGGAGCTACGACCGCGACCTGGGTGAGTGGACTTTCGAATTTGAAGCTCAGGTTATGGAAACACCGGCAGATGACCCGGATTTTGGACCCGATTTCCCTCCGATGTACATTTTAGGCCAAACGAATCACTGGTCTTTTTGGAATGCAGCTTATGCAAGCCCCGTATGTAAATCAGGTGTTCAGGTAAATTTAACAGGCCTTCAGATGCCGGCAATTGGCAGGCTATTGCGGACTGATACCGACGAAAATGTATTTATGGGCCTATTCCCATCTGAAGTAGCTTCTGATGGAAGCCGTTTTATTGAGCTGACAAATGTACCGGAAGATATTCCCGGCAGGCTTGAAATACTTGATCTTTTTAACAATGTTATTGCTGAAGTTGATATTCCACAGCTTTGTAATTCTGAACCAGTGAATCTCGATTTGGGCAGTGTATCCGAAACCGTAATTACATTCAGCGGCACCGGTATTTGCCCGGGTAAAGATGTAGAACTCAGGCCCAACATTCCAATTCTGATTAAACCTGATACCGAAGACGGACAGTGGCTGCACGTCGGTAATACAAGGCAAGGGCGCATCACACTTGGAATTCCTGAGCCCGGAACTTATTTATTCGGAACTTACTTTGAAAACCGCTGGTACGAATACAACGTTGACCTTTCCGGTTTCAATGATGGTGATGTTCATGAAGAAACAATTGAACTGCCGGATAACATCTGCAGAGACTTATAACTTCACAATTTATTAATATATAGAACAGCCCCTGTTTTCAGGGGCTGTTCTTTTTAACCCAAACCCAAGCTTCATAATCTTGTTTTATGAGCTGATGAAGTTTGCAATGGGGTGTAGTTTGCGAAAAAGAGACTAAAAGTGACCAAAAAATAAAGTATTTTAAGCCCATCTACCTTAAGAAAAATTATTCAGGGGCTCATCTTTATATTCTGCGGCACAATAGAAGCCTGTTGACATATGAACTTCTGTATATTAACCTGTGAAACAAATCCGAATGCATCGTATGAATACCGGAAGAACACCTGCGGAACTGCTCGAAAATATACCGGCTCTTACATTTTGTGTTTTTCTGGAAGAATCCGGACAGAAATTGACCTTTGATTCTTTTAATCAGAATCCGGGTATTATTTTTTCATCGACTACTGATAAACCCGAAAAGGAACTTTCGGCATATATCAACGGCGAAGATCTGCCTGAAGTAATTGATGAAATAAAAAACGCCATCGGTCAGAATACCCAGCGAAGTGCCGAGTTCAGAGTTGCAGGAAGTGAGTCGGAATGGATGGAAATCTCAGTGTCGCCGGGCGGTAAAGCCGAAAACTCACAAATGGCTTACGGGCTGATAAAAAAAGCAGGCAAAGCCAGGCTTGCACTCAGAGAAAGTGAAGAAAAACTACAGGGGTTAAATGAGCTGCACAGTTTGATTAACCGATTTGCATCCATGCTGATTCAGACAGGGGTACACGGTCTGCATGATGCCATCAATGAAACTCTTCGCATCTTAGGCGAATATGCTAATGTGGACCGCGTATATATTTTTGAACATCAGGAAATTAGTGACACAGTTGACAATACTTTTGAATGGTGTGCTGAAGGCATAAACCCCGAAATTGATAATCTCATCGGCATTCCTTTTGATGCGGTTCCTAAGTGGAAGGAGAAATTCGGAAAGAAAGAGTATGTTTATATTCCTAAAGTGTCTGAAATTCCGCCTGAATATCATGTAGAACGAGAAATACTTGAACCGCAAGGAATTATTTCGCTTCTTGCAATCCCCATGTTTTATGGGGAAGACTTTGTAGGGTTCATAGGTTTTGATTCGGTTCGCAAACAGCGCGTTTGGTCAGAAGAACACATATCACTGCTAAGGCTGGCGGGTGATATAATTGCTGGTTCAATTTTCAGGGAACATTTCGAAAAAGCTATTCTGGAAGCACAGCGAAAAGCTGAAGAAGCAAACAGAGCAAAATCAGAGTTCCTCGCTAATATGAGCCATGAAATTCGTACACCGATGAATGCCATCCTCGGATTCAGCGAGATATTGCTCAATACGACTGATGACGAACGAAACAAAGGATATCTTTCTACAATCATGAGTAGCGGAAGAACACTGCTATCACTCATAAATGATATCCTCGACCTGTCAAAAATTGAATCAGGTCAGCTTGAAGTTCAGGAAGAACCGCTTAATATCCATAATATTCTGAATGAAATGATTCAGGTATTTTCCAATAAAGCGGATGATAAAAAACTTACAATCGACCTTGATATTTCAGATACTTTGCCGTCAATAGTGCTGCTTGATGACGTAAGGCTTCGGCAGATTCTGTTTAATCTGATTGGCAACGCAATTAAATTTACGACGGAAGGCGGTATCGTAATCCGTGCACACGCCAAGCCGGGGGAAATAACAAATGATCTTTACGACATCTCCCTTGAAATACAAGATTCAGGCATCGGTATCGGTGAAGAGTTTCACGAGAGTATTTTTGATTCCTTTTTCCAGGTAGAGAGTGATAATACCCGAAAATACGGGGGAACCGGTCTCGGGCTTGCTATCACCAAAAAACTGGTAATGATGCTTGGCGGTGAAATTCGTATCGAAAGTGAAATTGGCAAAGGAAGCAACTTTATAGTGGTGTTTCACGATGTTGAAACCTCAAATGTTGAACCCGTTAAAACACAAAATTTTAATTGGTCGGTCAAAGAGGTCACATTCAAACCGGTAAAACTTCTACTCGTTGATGATGTCGTCTTCAACAGAGATTTGGTAAAAAGCTTTTTGGTAGGGTTTGAAAACGTAAATCTCATACAGGCAACTAATGGACAGGCCGGGGTTGATAAAGCTCTCGAAATTAAGCCGGACCTGATTTTGATGGATCTTCGAATGCCCGTAAAAAACGGTTATGAAGCTACAAAAGAACTTAAATCAGACCCCCGAACAAACAAGATACCGATAGTTGCCTTTACTGCCTCTTCTATGAAACACGATGAGGACCGCATTGCAGATCTTTTTGACGGATTCCTGAGAAAACCCGTTTCACGGGATGAGCTTATTAATGTTCTTGTTCAGCATCTGCCAAATGAAATAAAAAGAAAGAGCACAATTGAGGAGGATGTTATGCTGCAGAGCAAGCAGCGTTCATCCGATTCGTCTGAGTCCTTGCCTGTCTTAAGTGTCGCCAAGGCTCAGTCTTTCATTTCGCTTTTCGACAAGAAAGCTGTTAAGCATCTCGATGATTTACTTCAGTTTATGGATACTGATTTGCTTGCAGAATTTTTAGACGAGCTGGAGGAAATTTGTGAACAGGTTGGAATCTCACATTTCGAATCATTAGTTATTGCTCTTAAAAGCGACGCAGAAAGATTCGATTTTGAAAATTTTTCAAGAAACATCGAAAAGCTGAATGCGACAATTATTAATATCAGAAATCTCGTATAGCAATTTTATCTTAAGCCTCTTTCAGATACAATGAACGTAGACACCAACGCTCCATATCCTGCATCGGTTCTGGTTGTTGATGACAACCCTCGTAACCTACAGCTTATTTCCACTCTGCTTGCTAAGTCGGGCTATAAAGTTAGTGCAGTGAACAGCGGGATTAAAGCAATTAAATTTGTTAAAGAGAAAAAGCCGGATCTCATACTGCTGGATGTTATGATGCCGGAAATGAATGGTTATGAAACCTGTAATCAAATCAGGCTTGATGCTGAAGCGGATGAAATCCCCATAATTTTCCTTACAGCCAAAAGTGAGATTGAGGATATCATTACCGGTTTCAAGCAGGGCGCCGTTGATTACATTACAAAGCCCTTCAAATCAGAGGAAGTGTTAATCCGACTGAAAACCCATCTGCAGCTCAGAGCTTCCAGAGCGCAGCTTAGAGAAAAAAATGCGGAGCTTGAAAAGCTTAATAAAGAACTAATTGAAACCCGCGCCATAATCAAAGAAGATGCTAATCGGCTTAAAGCGCTTAATGCCGAAAAGGACCGTTTTTTTTCTATTATAGCACATGATTTAAGGGGGCCGCTTTCCGGTACTATGGGGCTGGCCGAGATTCTTTCAAACAATGCACGTGATATCTCAATCGAAGACATTGTTGAGTACTCAACTGCCTTATACTCAAGTACATCTGATATGTACAAGCTGTTGCTCAATCTGCTCGACTGGGCACGTTTGCAAATGGGATTGGTGAGTTATAAGCCGACAGACATCAAAGCAACACAGCTGATTCAGGAGGGCCTCAGCATGTATGAGGCCATGGCAAAAGAAAAGAAACTAACTATAAATCAGAATGTTGAAGACGACCTCACCCTTTATGTTGATCATAACATGATTAACAGTATAATGAGGAACCTCATCTCTAATGCCATTAAGTTTACCCCTAAAAACGGAAAAATAGAAATACGTGCCTTTAGTAATTCCCCCGATACAAGTATTATCGAAGTAAGCGACTCAGGTATTGGAATTCCGCTTTACATGCAGGATAAGCTCTTTCGTTTGGATGAAAATGTTTCAAGATCTGGCACAGAAGGTGAAGAAAGCACTGGAATCGGACTATTGCTGTGCCGGGATATAGCAGAGAAGAATAAAGGGAAACTTTCCTTCGAAAGTGAAGAAGGTATAGGTTCAACTTTTCGGGTGGAATTACCTGCTATAAAAGCTGAGTAGGGTACTCAGCTTTTAAATTTAGTTTTTCAATGCTTATGATGCGGGTTCTTGCAGCTGTGCGTGTGCTTTGAGTTTTTGTAGGTAACCCAAGCAAGCCCGAGGGCGCCGCTAACCAGAATTACAAGCTCAGCCAGATGTTCAAAAGAGGCCATGTGTACACCTGATGCCGAATGATCATGGCTGAAGCCAAATTGCCCGGTAAGCAGTAAAAGTACACTCGTTAGGTACACGGTTAGATACGTTTTGTTCTTGTGCCGCATCCATGTTGGGAAAAAACCAAAAGCGCTAAGGGGCACTACCGTGAGTATCAAAATCATTTCAAATGTGCTACCCGTAAAGAAACTCATAGCAGGTAGTGCTACGATCAGAACGGGAACAGCAAGGCAGTGAATGATGCAGATACTTGATAAGTATATACTTAGCTTGGAAAATATATTTACTTGAGATATAGCTTTCATAGTTTATTTGCAGACCGGACAGGTACCATGCAGCCGGATTTCGTGTTGTTTAATGCTGAACCCTTCGAGCTCAGCCTTTTTTAAGTCAATCTGCTTTTCCTCTATCGGAAAGCAGTAAATTTTATCGCAGGCTTCACAGATGAAGTGTGCATGCGGCGATTCATGATGCTCGTGCTGATGATTATGCTGCTGTACGTCTTCACTGTAAATTGCATAGAGCCAGTTTCGCTCGTCTGTTGCAACTTTGTGTGCAAGGCCTACCTCGACAAAAGTATTAAGCGTTCGGTAAAGCGTAACTTTATCCAGTTCGAATGCCTCGAGCGCGTCCGTTATCTGGGAATGTGACATAGCTATGCGCGACTGCAGGAGCAGGTCAAGTACGCAAAGTCTTACCTTCGTTACTTTAAGATCGAATTCTCTCAGGATTTGCTTTAACTGTTCGTCGTTCATAAGTATCTGAAGTTAACTATAATGCAACTTAGTTGCAATAATTTAGTTTTCACTGTTAACCAAAATACGGTTTTTGGGTTGATTTATCACCATACATGCAACTAAAGTGCACTCTAACAGTTGTTGTTGCAACAGTGTTCATCTGGGTAAAAAAAACAAAGTAAATGCTCCTCTTATCCTTATTCCGACAGCTATTGTTTATTTACAGGTTGACATTGCCCCGTCGGTAAACTAACTTCGGCACATGAATTTTAAAAGCACAGCAAATTCCTGGTGGTGGTTGTTCGCAGTTGCGGATTAGCTTTGTTGTGCCCTTAAACCGTTACCATACAAAGCCCGCGTCGATTAAGTCCGATAGCGGGTTTTTTGTTTTTTCATAAATCTCATACCCAAGACATTGATGGACCGATCACAGTTTCATGAATTCGCCAAAACCTGTACGGCTATTCCGGTTTGGCGCATGGCGATGGCGGATACCCTAACGCCGGTTTCTGTTTTTCTTCGCATCCGGCAGCGGGCGCAGTTTCCCTTCCTGTTCGAATCTGTGGAAGGAGGCGAGCAGCTGGCCCGGTATTCTTTCCTTGGCAAAAATCCGTATCAGGTGTACCGCTTTTACGAGAACAGGGCTACGCTCGAAAAACGAGACGGCACCGTTCATGAGCTCGGAACTTCCTACTACGACAGTCTGCGGCCGCTCACCCAAACCTATGTTGAGCCCAAAATTCCTGACCTGCCCCGGCTTACGGGCGGAGCTGTCGGTTTTTCGGCTTATGACACCATCCGGCAAACCGAGCACCTGCCCGATGTGCCGCCGGATGATCTGGACCTGCCGGATGCCGTGTGGGCTTTTTATGATGAGATTTTTGCCTTCGATCACGTGAAGCACCGCATCGTGATGCTTAAAACCGTTTTTACGCAAGGGCTCGATGAAGAAGCATTGAACACCGCCTACGACGATGCGCAGCTTGCCCTCAGCAGGATGGAGGCCGAACTTTCGCTTTCCTACGAGCAGCAAACCCCGCTCGAAATAACCTCGGAGTCGATTTCGAGCAACTTCACGCAGCAGCGTTTTCATGAAGTGGTTGAAACCGCCAAGCGGCATATCTATGAAGGCGATATTTTCCAGGTTGTGCTTTCGCAGCGGTTCAGCAGCGGCTTCAGCGGTGACCGTTTCATGCTTTACCGCGCGCTGCGGATGGTGAACCCCTCACCTTATTTGTTTTATTTGGATTTTGATGATTTCGCCCTCGTCGGCTCATCGCCGGAGGTGCTGGTTTCCGTGCAGGAAGGCGTTACCAAGGTATTGCCGATTGCGGGTACGCGGCCGCGCGGCCGCAGCACGGAAGAAGATGCCCGCTTTGCTGCTGATCTCGCTGCCGATGCCAAAGAAGTTGCCGAACACGTGATGCTCGTTGACCTCGGCCGGAACGACCTCTCCCGGATTTGCAAACCCGGCATGGTGCGCGTCACCAAAGATCAGATTATCGAGCGGTACTCGCATGTGATGCATATCGTGAGCGAAGTTACCGGTCAGCTCGCCGGCGGCTCAACCGCCGTTGATGCCCTGCAGCACTGTTTCCCGGCCGGTACCGTGAGCGGCGCCCCGAAGGTGCGCGCCATGGAAATCATCGATGCCCTCGAGCCGGTTAAGCGCGGTCCCTACGCCGGCGCCGTCGGCTATTTCGACTTCTCCGGAAACATGGATACCTGTATCGCCATCCGTACTATGGTTGCAACCCGCGATACCGTGTACATTCAGGCCGGCGCGGGCATCGTAGCCGACAGCGTACCCGAAAGCGAGTATCAGGAAACACATAATAAAGCGAGAGCTCTTTTTGAAGCGCTGAAACTATCCATCAGCATGTAACACATCATCCGAAAATTTTCCCAACACGATTTTATTTTCCGTTTATGAGCACATCCCCAGATAAAAAACCCGTCATTCTGTCGGGAATTACCCCCTCCGGCAGGCTTCATGCCGGAAACTATTTTGGTGCCATGAAGCAGCACCTCGAGTACATCGAAAAGGGAGACGCCTTCTATTTTATCGCAAATTATCACGCCCTCACTTCCCTGCGCGACGGCAAACTGCTTGAGCAGTACACCCTTGATGTCGCCCTCGACTACCTCTCCCTGGGTCTCGATCCCGAAAAGTGTACGTTTTTTGCGCAAAGTGATGTGCCCGCCGTCACCGAACTTTCCTGGATTCTCGGCACCCTTTGCCCGGTCAGCCTGATGGAAAAAGGCGTGGCTTACAAAGACAAAGTTGCGCAGGGGCTGCTCCCGAACATCGGCCTGTTTACCTACCCGATTTTGCAGGCGGCCGACATCCTGATTTATCACTCCGATATCGTGCCGGTGGGTGCGGATCAGAAGCAGAACCTCGAGTTTGCCCGCGACCTCGCGCAGAAGCTGAACCACACCTTCGACGGCGAGTACCTCAAACTGCCCGAGCCGTACATTGTGAAAGATGTGGCCATTGTTCCCGGCATCGACGGGCGCAAGATGAGCAAATCGTACAACAACCACATTTTCATTTTTGATGAAGGCAAGGTGCTAAAAAAGAAAATCATGAGCATCCTCACCGATGCAACTGCCCTCGAAGACCCCAAAAATCCGGATAGCTGCAATGTGTTCAGCCTGATTAAGCTGTTCGCAACTCCGGATAAGCGGGAGGAAATCCGGGAGGCGTACCTTGCCGGCGGCTATGGCTACGGACATGCCAAGAAGGAACTGCTTGCGCTGTTTAGTGATTACTTTGCTGAAGCCCGCGAGCGCCGTAAAGAGCTCGAAAAAGCCCCGGATACGGTGCGCGACATCCTTCGTGAAGGCGGCCGCAAAGCCCGCGAACGGGCCGAACAGGTGATGCAGCCCATCCGCGAAGTAACCGGCATCATCCGCACTCACTAACTTGTTTTTACTTCAGATATGATTCTCATAATTGATAACTACGACTCCTTTACCTACAACCTCGTGCATCTCGTGGCGCTGCACACCGACGACTACAAGGTTGTGCGGAATGATGCCATCACCCTTGAGGAAGTCAAAGCCCTGGCCCCGGATAAAATTCTGATTTCGCCCGGACCGGGGCGTCCGGAGGATGCCGGCATTTCTGAGGCCATCATCCGGGAGCTGGGCCCGACTACGCCTGTGCTGGGCGTTTGCCTCGGTCATCAGGCCATCGGGCAGGTTTTCGGGGCAACCGTGGGTTACGCTCCAAGCCTGATGCACGGCAAAACCTCCATCATCGAGCACCAAAGTGACGGGCTCTATCATAACGTGGCGCAGCATTTTACGGCAACCCGCTATCACTCGCTGGTGCTGAATCCCGAAACCATCCCCGATGTGCTCGAGGTTACCTGCAAAACACCCGACGGCGTTGTGATGGGGGTGAAGCACAAATCTTTCCCCATCGAAGGCATTCAGTTTCATCCGGAAAGTATCCTCACAACGGAGGGACCCAAACTGATCGAAAACTGGATCAGGCAGGGCGCGCATCCATCGGAAAAAACCTCAACAGAAACGAGCTAATGCCGGAATCCATGATATTTTCTGATTTTAAGCAGGTACTGGAGCGGCTTGCTTCGGGCCGCGATTTTGAACGGGAGGAAGCCCGTCAGGCGATGGAATTCATCATCAGGGGGGAAGTGAACGAGGCACAGACCTCGGCTTTCCTGTTCGGGATGCGGCAGAAAGGCGAGCAGGCGGATGAGCTCACGGGCTTTGCCGAAGCCATGCGCGCGGCCATGATTCCGGTGCAGACCGATGTGTCCGGCGCGGTTGATCTGTGCGGAACCGGCGGAGATCACAGCGGCAGCTTCAATATTTCGACCGCCGCGATGTTTGTGGTTGCTGGTGCCGGTGTGCCGGTTCTGAAGCACGGTAACCGCAGCATTTCGAGCAACAGCGGCAGCTACGATGTGCTCGAAGCCCTCGGCGTGGCACCCGCACTTGAGGCGCCCAAAGTGAAAACCTGCTTCGAACAGACCGGCATGGCGTTTATGTTTGCCCCGCTTTTTCATCCGGCGATGAAATATGTGATGCCTTCGAGGCGCGCACTCGGCATGCGGACCTTCTTCAACATTATGGGGCCGCTGCTCAATCCCGCCGGGGTGAAGCGTCAGCTGGTGGGCACCTTCGATGAGGGTACGGCTCATTTGTGCTTCAACATTTTGCACCGTCTTGAAGCGGAGCGCATCGTAACGGTGCACTCTCAGGACGGCATGGACGAATTCAGCACGGCGGCAGATTCGCACGTGCACTACCTGCCGGCCGATCAGATCCCGACCTACATCATTTTTGGTCCGGAGCAGCTTGGCCTGAAGCGCGCAACGCACGCCGAGCTGAAAGGAGGCGATAAAGAGGTGAACGCGGAAATTATCCGGGCCATCCTCAGTGGAAAAGCGACTGAGGCACAGACCGATATCGTGCTGTATAATGCAGCGATGGGCATTTTCACCGGCGGCCTCACGGATGATTTCAAAGAGGCGCTCGAACTGGCCCGGGAAAGCGTGGGTAGCGGGAAAGCGGCCGAAAAGCTGAAGCATTTTGCCGAAGCCACACAGGAGCTGGCCCATGAGTGAATTCCCGTTTAGCCCGCCCACCATTCTCGATAAAATTGTAGCGCAAACGCGCGAAGATCTGCATCAGAAAAAGAAGAAAATTGCGGCTTCCGATTTCCGGTCATTTCCGGAGTACGAGGCTGAGCGCCGCGATTTCAAAGCAGCTTTGCGGAAGGAAGGCAGCATTCGCGTAATTGCAGAGGTAAAAAAAGCTTCGCCCTCCAAAGGCATCATCCGGGAAGATTTCGACCCGGTCCGCATTGCCGTTCAGTATGATGAGGCCGGAGCTGCGGCCATTTCCGTGCTGACCGAGCCGCACTTCTTTCAGGGCGACCTGGCCTATCTGCGGCAGATTCGTCCGGAGGTTTCGGTGCCGTTGCTGCGCAAGGATTTCATTGTGGATTTTTATCAGATTGAGGAAGCCCGTGCTTCCGGAGCCGATGCCATACTGCTGATTGCGACCATCACAAGCGGGGCGCAGCTTTCCGAGCTGCTGCATGCCGCGCAGGAAGCCGGCCTGCAGTGCCTGGTTGAGTGCTACAGCCGCGATGAGTTCGAAGCGCTCTCCTTCAGCGAAGTGAACATTGTGGGCGTTAACAACCGCAACCTCAAGACCTTTGAGGTGAACCTGCACCGCGGGCTTGAGCTGCTGGCCGAAGCCCCGAAAGAAGTCATCAAAGTGTCGGAAAGCGGCCTGAGTTCCCCCCGCGATATCGAAACCGTGCTGGAGTACGGCATCGACGCGGCGCTTATCGGCGAACATTTTATGCGTCAGCCGCATCCCGGCGACGCCCTCAAACGCCTGACTGAGCCCTTCAGCTGAGTGAGGCCCGGAACCCCATCACCCGAAAAAAACAAACACGTGTATCAGCAAGACCGCCGGACCCGAATTAAAATCTGCGGCATCACCCGCCTTGAAGATGCCCGCTTTGCAAGCGGCGCCCTGGCCGATTTCCTCGGCTTCATTTTTGTGGAAGGCACCCCGCGCTACATCGCACCCGAAAAAGCCGCCGAAATCATCAGCTGGATTGAAGGCCCGCGGGCTGTGGGGGTGTTCATGAACGAAACACCGGAGCGCATCAACGCGGTTACGGCCGACAGCGGCGTACACATGGTGCAGCTGCACGGGGAGGAGTCGCCTGAAGTGTGCCGGCAGGTGCTTGCACCGGTAATTAAAGCGTTTCGGGTAAAGCCGGGCATGAGCCGCGATGATGTGATTGAGATGCTGCGGCCCTACCGTGATGTTGCCGAATATTTCCTGTTCGACAGCTGGGTTGAGGGCGTAGCCGGCGGTACCGGGCACACTTTCGACTGGAACATCATCCGGGATTTGTCTGAAGACTGGCCCGTGATGCTGGCAGGCGGCATCAGCGCGGGGAACGTACGGCGTGCGGTAAACCTGGTGCAGCCGCACGCGGTAGATGTGTCGAGCGGCGTTGAGCTGTCGCCGGGCATCAAAGATTTCGACCGCATCGAGGCTTTGATGGATGAAATGCGCGAAATCTGGGAGGAGCAGGAGGGGATGTGAGCTTTGGGATGAGCAACAAACAAAATTCGGCCAAATCCCTTATTTTATAAGTACAGATGCCAGGCAACAAAAACTGGCTTCCTCAGAAACACCAAAATATTCATGAGCATGGATGCAAATTTTGCACAGGTTAAAAGCGCTGCTTTAAAGCTCGGTGAGAATGACCGTGCAGAGCTGGCAAAAAAGCTGCTCTTAAGCCTTGATCCAAATGATGATGATGATGTCAGGCAGGCATGGGAAATCGAATTAGAGAAGAGATTGAGTGCGGCTGAATCTGGTCAGGTTTCTTATACCGATGGTGAAGGGGTTCATAAAACA
Source organism: Cyclonatronum sp. (assembly GCF_022565315.1). NCBI lineage: Bacteria > Pseudomonadati > Balneolota > Balneolia > Balneolales > Cyclonatronaceae > Cyclonatronum > Cyclonatronum sp. The sequence continues at coordinate 52,068 of NZ_JAIUMX010000004.1, forward strand.
GCACGGAAATTATTTTCTAAGTGACCTTCAAATACCATCCTGAAGCGGTTAACGATTTGCTCAGTTCAGCTGAATATTATGAAAGTAAGTCCTCGGGGTTGGGTGAGGTATTTATTATTGAAGTTGAACGTGCAATTGGTTTAATAATCGAAAGTCCGGATTCCGGTTCACCTGTAGCTTTTAACAATCGTATGTATTTGTTGAAACGATTTCCTTTTGGAATCATTTATTCGACTTCCGGATCAACAATTAAAATTAATGCTGTAATGCACTTAAGGCGTAAACCAGGTTTTTGGAAAAAAAGAAATCTCTGATTTCATACCGTAATTCAAATACAAAACGCAATAACACAAATCCACAAACACAAAATCGCCCGGACTTTGAATCCGCGGGGAGGAACACATGAGTAAAAAAGGAAAAGTTTTAGTCGCCATGAGTGGCGGCGTCGATTCGTCAGTTGCAGCGGTGATGCTGCGGGAGCAGGGGTACGAGGTAATCGGCATCACCATGAAAACCTGGGACTACACCAGCTCAGGTGGCAAATCGAACAAAGAAACCGGCTGCTGCTCGCTGGAGTCGATGAATGATGCCCGGCAGGTCGCCCTCAAATACGGCTTTCACCATTTCATCGTGGATATCCGCGAGGAGTTCGGCGACTGGGTGATCGACCGTTTCGTGGAAGAATACATGGACGGGCGCACGCCCAACCCCTGCGTGCTCTGTAACACGCACATCAAGTGGACCGCGCTGATGAAGCGTGCCAATCACCTCGGCTGCGATTTCATCGCGACCGGCCACTACGCCAACGTGCGCGAGGAAAACAGCCGTTTTGTGATATCACGCGGCAAGGACTTCAACAAAGATCAGTCGTACGCGCTTTGGGGCGTTTCGCAGGAAAACCTGTCGCGCACCATGTTCCCGCTGGGGCAGTTTCACAAGCCGGAAATCCGGAAAATGGCCGAAGAGTTTGGCCTGCTGAACGTAGCCAACAAAAAAGACAGCTACGAAATCTGCTTCGTGCCCGATAACGACTACCGCCGCTTCCTCAAAAAGCGCGTGCCGGGCCTGGAAGAAAAAGTGGATGGCGGGCTTTTCGTTGATAAGCACGGCAAGGTCGTAGGCAAGCACCGCGGCTATCCGTTTTACACCATTGGTCAGCGCCGCGGGCTGCACCTGCCGATGGGCCGGCCGGTTTATGTAACGCACATCAACCCGGAAACCAACACCATCACCATTGGCGATGAAGAAGACCTGCAAAGCACTTACTGCACAGCGAAGCAGATCAACATGGTGAAATACGCGCAGGTGCCGGAAGAAGAAATGCCGGTAACAGCAGCCATCCGCTACAACGACGACGGCGAGCCCGGCTTCCTCACCCAAACCGGAGAAGACGAGCTCACGGTCCGATTCCCGAGCCCGAGAACGGCCATCACGCCGGGTCAGGCGCTGGTTTGCTACGAAGGCGACGACGTAATCGGCGGCGGCTGGCTTCACAAAGTGAAGATGGACTTCGAATAGTGCACATGGCCCGCGTTCTGCTATTTGCCGATGTGCCGGAAACATACAAGCCGAAAGCTGGTTTTGCCCTCAAAACCATGCTTTCGGCTTTTTTTCGGTATGATGACATCCGGATCGTAAACAAGCTTGCCGCCATACCGGAAGAATCAGACGCCATCCGGCTGTACTACGGCACTGACGCCCGCCGGAAAGATGACCGCTTCGATCTGCGCATTCAGATGGCGGCGAACGCGCCGGCATTTTTTGAAGGCAGAAAGGCGCGAAAGGCTGAGGATGTCATCACCCTAAACTCACCCGAAACAAATCTGCCGCTTCTTTTTGGGGATGCGGAAACAGCAGGAGAGACGCCCGCTGAGGGATACCTGCCCTGGGATGTGGTGGCTTCGGCCTTTTATTTTTTGAGCGACTGGGAAGCCTGGCTGCCCAAACGTCCCGCTGACATGCATGGCCGCCTGCCGTACAGCAGCACGCTTCAGGCAAAGCTGAATCTCGCTGACCGCCCGATTGTGAATGAATATGCAGCGCTGATTATCGGATGTATTACATCTACAAAAAATGTAGATATAAAGCCAAAAATGATTGGTGGACATGGATTTGCGGCATGTATCACGCACGACTTCGACCGCATCAAAAAACGGTATCGTGGTACTTACGTCCGGGAGTTTTTTGAAATTCCGTTTCTGAATCCGCACGGATTTACTCGTGAAGAGCGGGTCAGGCGTTTCCGGAAGTCTGTTGCTGACCTGCTGCAGCCGGGCGACGGCTATGAGCGATCCATCCTCGGGATGTTTGCATTGGAAGAAGAGCTGGGTATTAAACCGACCGTACTGGTGAAATCCATCCTCGAAAAACACAAAAACGACGCCGCTGATTACCTGAGCTATCCGTTTTTCAACACTATTTTGGAGCGTGTTGGGGAGCTTCGCGGGGAAATCGGGCTGCATGCTTCCTATGAGGCGGGCTATAACGAGCCGCTGTACCATCAGGAAATTCGTCAGCTTGAAGCGCGGGTCGGGCAAAAAATACGCGCTCACCGCTTCCACTACCTCAGATACCGGCACGAGCGCCTGCCGAGGCTGCTTTCAGCGGCGGGCCTCTTTTGTGACAGCTCGGTAGGGTGGGCTGAGCGCGCCGGATTTCGGGCGGGTTTCACGCATCCATACTTTTTGTTTGACCTCGAACGTAATGCAGCCAGCCCGGTGCTGGAAATTCCGCTGCTGATGATGGAGATGCAGCTTCTCCAAAAAATGCAGCTGAGTCCGCAGCAGGCTCTGGAGCATGCCTGCAGTCAGGCTGATATCGTGCGCAGGTACGGAGGGGTCCTTTGCTGGGATTTCCATCACCATGCCCTCGATGATGCCGAAGCGGAAGGAGCCGGCTTTTTATTTGAGCAGGCTTTGAGGTATCTTCATCACCAAAATCCCCGTTATTTAACCCTTCGTGAGGTTTATGAACACATCTGATTCTACCAAACATCTGCTAATCAGCATCTTACTGATTCTTTTCTTTGTACCAGCCGCCACGCTTAGTGCACAGCATTTTGAGGGCGAAATTACGTATGAATTTACAGACGTAACAGACGGCAGCACCGATACACTTAATATGCTGGTAGCTGAGAACAGGCTTGTGCTAAGAGGAAATGTGCGTCAATACGTAGATTTTCCGCTTTTTCGGGATACCATCACTATTCGGACAGACCGGAATGACCTGCTGATACATACCGAGACCGCTGTTGCTGCGGTAAATCTCGGTGAATTAAGCACTATTCTGCGGCAGTTCATGAACAATTCCGGAAATGCGCAGCAGCCGCAGACAGCTGACACTGACCGGCTTGCGGAGCGCACTTACCTCACGGAAACAACTGAAACGCGGCGGATTCACGGTATGCGTGCACGAAAGTTCATTCTTCACGACCGTGAAATTGAAAACCGCGAAACACATCTATGGCTCGCTGATGCGGATATCAACTGGGGAGCGTTGCTGCAGCCCGTTAATGATCTGCTGAGTACTTTTGGCGGAGGAACATCTCTCAGCTCCGTGCCCTGGGAGCTGAGTATGACCCCGCTGCTGGCTGAAGATTACGTTGGCGGGGAGCTGCGGGCAAAAGTTGAAGCTACGCAGTTTCAGTCAAGGCGCCTTTCTGCCGATGAAAAAGATATCCCGGAAGGAAAGCAGCAAATTTCGCTCTTCCAGCTGATGATGATGCAAAACTGATTTTAAGTTTTGACGCTGCCTTTAAAGCTTATGCTGTATTTTAAGACCGCTCTCAGCAAAACTTGTCAGATACCAAATACATGATTATGATTCCTAAGTCTTCCCGTTTCTTTAAAATATTTGCCCTGCTTTTTTTATTTGCAGGCACAAGCAGCTGTGCATTTATATGGCAGGATGATGGTCTCGACCGCGTACATATTGTCAGCAGTTTTGAGCCTGATTATATACGGGTTGATGAAAGCTTCGAACCCGACCCTGAAGTAAGCGAATTCATTTTAAGCTTTGCTACTGAACTCAACCGGAAAATGAACCGGCGCATTACGGTGAGCCGCGCCGTGATTGAACGGGGGCAGCCCGAGAGTCCGCTGGGAAACCTGACTGCTGATATCCTTCGTTTTATCAGCGGGCGCGAACTGGGGCAGGAAGTTGATATCGCCATTCTGAATCGCGGCGGCCTTCGAATTCCCATCCCCGAAGGCGATATTACGGTTGGTACCATGTTCGAGCTGATGCCTTTTGAGAACTACATCACCCTGCTCCGCTTCGACGGGCGGCAGATCCGGCAGCTGGCTAACGAGCTGGCGATTGAAGGCGGCGAGCCCGTAAGCGGGCTGCGTATGCGCATTGAAGGCGACCGTGCGACCGACTTGCTCATAAATGACGACCGCGTGCGGCCCGAGCGCATGTACTGGGTTGCAACCAACAACTGGCTGGCCGACGGCGGGGGGCCGCTCCCAACCCTCTGGCAGCCGCTGGAGCGCATCAATACGGAAGTCCTGATTCGTGATGCTTTTATTGAATATCTGAACACACAGCCGTACATCGAACCCAGAACCGACGGAAGAATCCGCAGATAATTTTTGAAAACCATGCTCAACAGAAGAGAATTTTTAAAGCAGATTGCAACCGCCGGGGCCGGACTCGGCCTGATCGGCCTCACGCCGGTACTCAGCTACGGCAACAGAAGGCCCTCGTCGAAGATCATCACCATCATGCACACCAACGACACGCATGCGCGTATTGATCCCTTCCCGATGGGAGCAGGCCGGTTTGAGGGGCTGGGCGGCGCAGCACGCAGAGCGGCGCTGATCAAAAAAATCCGTGAGCAGCAGCCCAATAACCTGCTGCTTGATGCCGGTGATACGTTTCAGGGAACGCCCTACTTCAATTTTTACGGAGGCGCGCTCGATTTTGAACTTATGTCTATGATGGGCTACGATGCCAGCACCATCGGCAATCACGAGTTTGATAACCGCGTTGAAGGTTTTGTGGAAGTAGCGCCGAAAGCGAATTTCCCTTTTGTGATTTCCAATTACGACTTTTCAGGAGCGCCTGAAATGGGCGTCTTCACCCGCGAGCTGATGATTAAGGATGTGGACGGTGTTCGTATCGGTATTTTTGGTCTCGGTATCGCCTTCGACGGACTCGTGCTGCCCGGCCTGCACGAAGGCGTGCGGCATATTCGTCCGCAGCTGGTCGCCCGTCAGCTTGTGCGCCGCCTCCGTGTTGATTACGGCTGCGACATGATCATCTGCCTGAGCCATCTCGGCCTTGAGTACAGCAGCTACCGGCCAAGCGATATGGTTATTGCAAATGAAGTGGACGGCATTGATCTCATCATCGGCGGCCATACGCACACCCTGCTCGACGAGCCCCGCATCGTAGAGAAACCCAGCGGCAGGCCTACGGTCATTTCGCAGGTCGGACATGCCGGGGTCGTCCTCGGTCGTTTGGATTTCGAATTTGACCGTACCAACCGCATCCGCCGCGTACTCGTTGCCAATCAGCAGCTTAATCCGGAACTTGATGACTGAATGTGATGGTTGAAGTACATCACAAAACCAACTGCCGGATGTACTGATCCGCTTATTACCCAAAAATTATTCCATGTCTTCGATTAACGTACTGCTGCTTGGCTCAACCGGCTCCATCGGGACGCAGACCCTTGATATCATTCGCGATAACCCGGACCGTTTCACGGTCGCAGGCCTTACAGCCAACAGCAACTGTACGCTGCTTGCCGAGCAGATTGCCGCATTCAGGCCGCCGGTAGCCGTAATTGCCAACGAAGACAAGCGCGAAGAACTGCTGCAAAAGCTGGGAAACCGCGCCCCTGAAACAAAAATTTTAGCCGGTTATGATGAGGTCGTAAACCTCTGCCGCGATCATGCTTACGATGTGCTGCTGAATGCGCTGGTTGGTTTTGCCGGATTCATGCCAACGGTTGAAGCGCTGGAATCGGGGCGAAAAGTAGCCCTGGCCAATAAAGAATCGCTGGTAGTGGGAGGGGAGCTGCTGCAGCGCTACACCCGGAAAGGCATCAGCAGGCTAATACCGGTTGACTCCGAGCACAGCGCCATTCTGCAATGCCTTATTGGTGAAGAAGGCAACCCCGTAGAGAAGCTCCTCATAACAGCAAGCGGTGGTCCCTTCAGAACCCTTCCCCTTGATCAGATGGCTTCTATTACGCCGGAACGTGCGCTGAAGCATCCCAACTGGGCAATGGGGGCAAAAATCACCATCGACTCTGCAACCATGATGAACAAAGGCCTGGAAATTATTGAGGCCTACTGGCTTTATCACCTGCCCATCAATCAGATAGAAGCCGTCATTCATCCGCAGAGCATCATCCATTCGATGGTAACTTTTCAAGACGGCTCAACCAAAGCACAGCTGGGCTATCCGGATATGAAGGTTCCGATTCAGTACGCCCTTACCTGGCCGGGCCGCATCCCCCTTGATACCCCGCGCATGGATTTTTCGACCCTGCGGGAGCTCACTTTTGAGGAAGTCAGTTTTGAGCGGCACCCCTGCCTTAAACTTGCGCTCGATGCCATCGAAACCGGCGGTTTTGCCCCGGCTGTACTCAATGCAGCCAATGAAATTGCCGTTTATCGCTTTCTGAACAGGGAGATTCCGTATATTGGAATTCCAAAAATTGTAAGTGAAGCCCTTGAGCAGATTCAGCCAAATACAGAAGTGAGTCTGGAATCTTTAAAAACAGCCGATGCAGAAACACGAATTTTTGCCGGTGAAGTAAAAGTCTGATTATTATCATTTTAAGATCGTTTCATTAGAAAGGTTATTCATCTAAATCGGAAGTATGGAATTTATTACAGGTATAGGCGTAACGATATTATTGTTTGTTGCCGCCATTTTTATACTGGTTTTGGTACACGAGCTCGGGCATTTCCTTGCTGCCAAGGCTTTTGGTATGCGCGTTGAACAATTTTCGGTTGGCTTTCCGCCCCGCCTGTTCGGGAAAAAAGTGGGAGATACGGATTACTGCATTTCGGCAACCCCGCTGGGGGGCTACGTTAAAATTGCAGGCATGATTGATGAAACCAATGATGGGCGCTTCCTCACAGATGAACCGCAGCCCTGGGAGTTCCGGTCGAAACCGGTTTGGCAGCGTCTTATTGTGATGATCGCCGGGGTTGCCTTTAATGTACTGCTTGCAGCCCTCATTTTTGGAATGCTGCTGTTTTACTATGGCCGCGAAATGATCCCCGCTGAGAATGTAGGCGCTATGTTTATTCCGGAAACTTCCGTTGCCCACGAAATAGGCTTTCAGACCGGCGACGCCCTTATTTACATTAACGGTAACCGTCCGGATATGTACCAAAGCGGGAATATGGTGCCCATTGGCGAGCTCACAAGAAGCAATCTGAGTTTTACCGTTCTGCGCGATGGTGAGCAGCATACTATCGAAGCACCTTCCAATTTTCTGGACTACCTGAATCGTAACCCTGAGTTTCTTTTTGTAACCTATGCCATACCGAGTGAAGTCGCTTCAGTAGTTCCCGGCTCTCCGGCCGAGGAAGGGGGCCTGAAATCCGGCGACAAAGTCGTTGAGATTAATGGTACACAGGTTGGTTTTTTCCTGCAAATGTCGCAACTCATCCGCAGCTCTGAAGGGACACTCACGCTTGGGGTGCTTCGGGATGGCGAACTACTTTCACTGGAAGTAACACCAAATCCGGAAACCCGCCTAATTGGCGTAGGGATGATCGATCCTGTGGACTATTTCGGGGTTATTTACCAGAATGTAGGCTTGCTAACGGCACTTGGCGGCGGCTTTCAGGAAACCTGGGATACCACAACCGGTATGCTGAGTGCTTTCGGGATGATGTTCAGGGGTACTATCTCCTTCAAAGATAATCTCGGGGGCCCCGTTGCAATAGCCTCAGTTACGCGTGAAGCTACCGACAGCGGCGGTGTGCGCGGATTCTGGTTTTTGGTCGCTTTCCTGAGCATTTCACTGGCCATTGTTAATATGTTGCCTATACCCGTACTCGACGGCGGGCACGTTATGTTCCTGCTTTATGAAGCCGTAACCCGCAGGGAGCCAACAGTAAAAGTAAGGATGGCCCTGCAGCAAATAGGCTTAATCTTTATCATTGGCTTGTTTATCTTTGTCACTTTCAACGACATCATGCGCCACATCATCAATTAAGCTTATGTTTGCTAAGGAAGGCTATTCCGTAATTGGCACTGCCATTACTATTTCTGTTGTACTTCTCGTAATCGGGGTTTTTGCAGGCGGTGTAGCTGCTTACATCCTGTACATACTTGCAGTTTTTGTAACTGCATTTACGCTTTACTTTTTCAGAGATCCTTCAAGAACGCCACCCGCCGGTTTTGAAGACAAGCTGATTGCTCCGGCCGACGGAAAGATCATTTTGCTCACCAAAGGGCTGAAGCACGATTTTTTTGACGAGCCCTGCACGCAAATCAGCATTTTCCTTTCACCTCTTGATGTGCACGTAAACCGGGTACCGGCCAGCGGGAAAATTACGCAAGCCGAATACTACCCCGGAGAATACCTCGTAGCCTGGCACGAAAAAGCCTCCGAGCTGAATGAGCGCTCCGAATTCGGCATGGTACACCCCTCAGGCGGGAAAGTTTTCTTCCGGCAGATTACCGGTTATATCGCCCGGAGGATCGTTTTTGATTTGAAAGAAGGCGATGAAGTAACCGCAGGGGAAAAGTTCGGAATGATGAAATTCGGCTCACGGATGGATATTCTCGTGCCTGACTCCATGAAACTGATCGTAAAACCCGGCGACCGTACAGTAGCCGGCGAGTCAGTCATGGGAATTTTTAAATCCTGATATCTGTGATTCAGCGAGGCGTAAAAACAAACGTACCCCGAAAACGCCGCATTAAAGGCAGAGGCAAGGAGTTTCGGAAAAAAGCAAATGAACGCTTTCAGGAGCGTATCAAAAAGCCCATTCCGCGCTCCGTTGTGCCGAGCTTTTTTACGCTGATGAACCTGTTTTCAGGTTTTCTGGCCATCCTGATGGTTTTTGAAGGAAAGCTCACCGTTGCCGCATGGCTTATTGTGCTGGCCGCTTTTTTTGATGTGCTCGACGGTTTCATGGCACGGCTCACCAACGGCGACAGCGTTTTCGGCATCGAACTGGATTCCCTCAGCGATATCGTTTCATTCGGCGTAGCACCCGGCATCCTGATTTACGCATGGCTTTTTTCAGCACCCGCACCCGGGCCGGTAAATATTGCGCTGCCGCTTGTTGCAGCACTTCCTGCGCTATGCGGTGCAATCCGGCTGGCACGCTTTAACATTGATGCCAAAGTAGAGCAAACCTCTTTTTTCAAAGGTCTGCCCATTCCGGCACAGGCCATGATGCTCGTTGCCTTTTTCCTGACCTTCAAAAATAACCTCGAAGTTTTTGAGGTCTTTAAACACGGAGCAAATTCAATTGTCATCCCCGTTATCATAGTGCTGTCCCTGCTGATGGTGAGCACTGTGCCTTTCGATAAGGTGCCGCGCTTCAACAAAGAATACATGCGGCAAAACCGCCCGCTTGTGTTTCTGTTCATCGTTTATGCGCTCACAATCATATTGCTGCAGGAATACGGACTGATGATCGTGTTTACCATTTTCATTCTGCGCGGCCTCATTATGTTTGGTTTTAGTTTTTGGGATGATCTGATGGGGGATGATGAAGTCGCAGAGCAAACGTAGAGCCATCCGCAAAACCCTGATTGTGCAATGATGTGAATAAGGGAATGGCATCTGCGCCTGTCAATCAAACTTAAACAGAGACAATTTCATGATTTCGCTTTTTGTGCTGGATATCGACGGATGCATCACCATGCCGTTCCAAACACCTGACTGGCAAGCACTTACAAAACTTCGGGAGCTAAACGACCGAAGCAGAACCGACCCGACTGTTCCGGCCCTGAGTATCTGCAGCGGAAGGCCGCAGCCTTATGTGGAAGCCGTAGGTCAGTGGCTGGGCATGTACAAGCCGCTCATTTTTGAAAGCGGCGGCGGCATGTTCGATCCCCGCGATGTTTCCCTGCACTGGCCTGATACCCTCACCCCGGAACGGGAAGAAACCATTCAGGAAATACGCACCTGGGTAGGTGAAAACATCATTGCAAAGCAGGAGGGAGCCGTTTCCGAATTTACAAAACGCACCGATGTGGGCATCATCCACAAAGATGAGAAAGCCATCATCGAAATGTACGGCGAGGTTTGCAAAAAAATCGAAACTGACTATCCTGACTTTGAAGTTCACCGCACCGAGATCTCCATCAATATTATCATGAAAGGTGCAAACAAAGGAACTGGTTTGCGCTGGCTGTCGAAGGTCTGTGAGGTACCGCTCCAAAACATGGCGTACATCGGGGATAGCAGCGGGGATATTCCGGCGCTGGAAGTGGCCGGTCATGGGTTTACACCGGCAAACGGCATCAGCCGTCTGAAAGAAATGCCGGGTGTAATCAGCACGAACGGGCAGGCGACCCATGGCGTGATTGAGGCTTACGAGCACATCATCAGGCAAAACAACTCTTAACAACAGATTTTCCTGTTGACTCTGATTGCGGCTCATAGTTTGCTTATATTCCGTCAGGTAAAATGAAAAGCGCTTTTTTAGCGTAAAATCAATCAAATTTAATTCTATTATGAGCACAAACACAGCAACAGAAGGCGTACTGAACGATCAGCGGATTGAAGCTGAATACGATGATCACCTGGGCCTTATCGACATCGATTTTGTAGAACTTTACGTGAACAATGCCAAACAGGCTGCCCATTACTACATCACAAGTTTTGGATACAACGTGGTAGCTTACCGCGGCCTCGAAACGGGTGTCCGCGACCGGGCATCATACCTGCTGGAGCAGGGGAACATCCGCCTCGTACTTACCTCCCCCTTAACGGGCAGCTCCGAAATTGCCGACCACATCCGCACACACGGCGACGGCGTGAAAGACATTGCCATGCTCGTGAAAGACGTTCACAAGGCATACACCGAATGCATCAAACGCGGTGCTGAAAGTGCAATGGAACCGACTGAGTTTACGGACGAAAACGGTACCATCATTATGGCCGGCATCAAAACTTATGGCGACACCATTCATTCTTTCATTGACCGCAGCGGCTACAAAGGCATCTTTTTCCCGGGATTTCAGGAAACGGATTACCCGGTGAAGGGCAATCCCGTTGGTATTGAGTTTGTTGATCACTGCGTCGGAAACGTTGAGCTGGGCAAGATGAATCACTGGGTAAAGTTTTATGAAGACGTTCTCGGCTTCACGCAATACCTGCACTTCGATGATAACGACATCGCGACCGAATATTCTGCGCTGATGTCCAAAGTGATGGCCGGCGGCCGCGGGCGGATTAAGTTCCCGATTAATGAGCCTGCCAAGGGCAAGAAGAAATCACAAATTGAAGAATATCTCGATTTTTACGGAGGCGCAGGCGTACAGCACGTAGCCCTGCTTACCTCTGATATTGTTGATACCGTAACCAAATTGCAGGCCAACGGCGTGCAGTTCCTCAACATCCCGACAACCTACTACAAAACGCTGCTGGATCGCGTAGGCAAAATCGATGAAAATATCGACGACCTCGAGCGCCTCGGCATCCTGGTTGACCGCGATGAGGAAGGCTACCTGCTGCAGATTTTCACCAAGCCGGTTTCGGACCGCCCGACCCTTTTCTACGAAATCATTCAGCGTAAGGGCGCCCGCGGCTTTGGTGTAGGTAACTTCAAGGCGCTGTTCGAGTCTATTGAGCGCGAACAGGCAGTACGCGGAAACCTGTAATTTCAGTTCCGGTACTAAACCATGTAAAGGGGCTGTGAAAAAAGCGCAGCCCCCTTTTCTTACCTGAAGCTATCAACCATCCGATTTTATGTACTACCACAAACTTGGCAAATTCCCGCAAAAAAGGCACACGCAGTTTCGCCGGCCAGACGGGAAGCTCTACACCGAAGAACTTTTTGGAGCAGAAGGGTTCAGCGGAAATTCCTCCCTATTGTATCACAACCATCCGCCCACAACCGTGAAGCGCGTTGAACAGGGCGCTGAAATCAAAATTGAGCCCTGGAAGGAGGGACTCCTCCGCCATCATCATCTCGTCACCAAAGACCTCAAGCCCTGGGGCGACCCCATCAGCGGGCAGATCTGCGTGATGTTCAATGATGATGTGAAGATTTCCCTTTGTCTCCCCAAAGAAGAGATGAAGTATTTCTACCGCAACGGCGAACACGACGAGCTGATTTTCATCCACAAAGGCGAAGGCTACATGCAGTCGCAGTTTGGCAGGCTCCCGTTCAGACCCTTCGATTACATCGTAGTTCCGCGCGGCACAACCTATAAGCTGCATTTCACAACAGACGACAACCGCATGCTCATCTGCGACTCTACCGGTCCGATTGAGTTTCCGAAGCGCTATGTTTCCAAAATGGGACAGTTCATGGAAAACAGCCCGTTTTGCGAGCGCGATATCCGTGTGCCCGAAGAACCTTTGTTTTTTGATGAAGAAGGTGAGTTCGAACTCCGTATCCGCAAGCAGGGGCGGTTCCATCACTATTTCTTTGCTTTCAATCCGCTGGATGTTGTCGGCTGGGACGGTTACCTGTACCCGTACATCTTCAACATGAAAGATTTCGAGCCGATTACAGGTCGTGTGCATCAGCCGCCTCCGGTTCATCAGACCTTCGAAGCACACAACTATGTGGTGTGCTCGTTTTGTCCCCGGAAATACGACTACCACCCGCTGGCGATTCCGGCACCGTACAATCACTCCAACGTCGATTCCGATGAGGTGCTGTACTATGTGGAAGGCGATTTCATGAGCCGTAAAGGGGTTGAGTTTGCCTCCCTCACACATCATCCGGGAGGCATCCCGCACGGCCCGCATCCCGGTACTGTCGAGAAAAGCATCGGCAAAGAAGCAACAGATGAGTATGCCGTGATGATCGATACCTTCCGGCCGCTGCATCTTACAATGGCGGCTAAAGAAATGGACGACGGACACTATCCGTACTCCTGGATAGCTCACGCCTGACAGGTGTTTTAAGAAAAAAGGCTTCCCGGCCAAAATTACCGGGAAGCCTTTTTTATATTTGTAACTTCCTAAACTTACATCATCTAAAAGTATTTATGGAAATCAATCCGGAAAAACTTTCGCAGCAGGAGCGGTACAAGCTTTTAATCGGCTCGGTTATTCCTCGCCCGATCGCTTTGGTATCAACGGCAGATGCGCAGGGCAACAGAAACCTCGCGCCTTTTTCTTATTTCACCATTGCCGCCGTAAACCCCATGATTGTGGTCTTTTTCCCGCTCAGGTATAAAGAAGGAAACGAGCGAAAAGACACGGTAAAAAACATCTTTGAAACCGGTCAGTTTGTGGTCAATATTGCTTCAGCAGATATCATGGAGCAGCTGAATAATGCATCTGGTGTTTATGATAAAGATGCGGATGAGTTTGATATTACGGGGCTTACCCCAATAAAGTCGTCAATGGTAAAACCTGACGGTGTTAAAGAATGCCGCATCAGAATGGAGTGCGAGCTGTACAAAACGCTGGCAATAGGGGATGAGGGATCCGGCGGGAGTGATGCCATATTCGGGAAAGTTGTGCATTATTACGCAGAGGATGCGCTGATTGAAGACTACAAAATTGATGAATCAAAGCTGAATGCGTTTAGCCGTCTGGGTGGCCTTAAATACGGCCTGATTGGCGATATCAAAGAAATTCCGAGACCATAAAAAAAGCCTGCCCGATCCGGGCAGACTTTTGTGTTAGCACAACTGCAGATGATTTGTTTTTCCAGGTTTCCATTGTTGGACTCTGAATGAAATATATTTGCCAATAGTGACTACGTACTGTCACCCTAAAAAAATAAATTAATGACTGATACACCGGTACTGTTACAGAAATACGCTGATCAGCACTGCAGCGAAGAGAGCGAAGCTCTGAAATTTATTGCAAAGGCAACCCAGGAGGAACTTCAGTACGCGGACATGCTTTCCGGCAAACAGGTGGCCGGATTGCTGAGACTGCTGATCCAGACCGGGGATTTTAAATCTGTGCTTGAAGTCGGGATGTTTACCGGCTACGCAACAACAGCAATGGCGGAAGTCCTTCCAGCTGACGGTCATATCACAACCCTGGAGATGAATACTTTATACGCGGGAATTGCCGACCGCGGATTTAAGGTCGCCGGCGTGGAGGATAAAATCACCGTAATAATGGGAAGCGCCCGGGAGACGGTTCAGAACATTGAAGGCAGTTTTGATCTGATTTTTCTGGATGCTGATAAGCAGTGGTATCCGGAGTACTACAGGGTACTGAAACCCAGACTGAGAAGCGGCGGCTTGCTGGTTTCGGATAATGTTTTCTGGTACGGCGGGGTCCTTGAATTAGAAGACCGAAAGAGCCGGGCAATCCATGCGTTCAATGAGATGCTGCATGAGGATGAGGACATGGAAGTTGTGATGCTTGGAATCCGTGACGGACTGAGCATCGCAAGGAAGCGATAGCCGGCAGACAGCTCTGGATTTGATGTCTTGAAGTGATGGGTTCGGTGCGACGTTATTTGGTTATAAATGTGTTTTATAATATATATTATGTTAAGTAAATAGGGGAAAGACGGAGAAACAGGCAGGTTATAGCTTGTTCCAATCGACCAACCTCTTCCCGCGCTAAACCCTACAAATCCCCTTTTTGGGGCCGGATTACCATTTCTTCCACGCAGGTTCTTGATGATAAGGTGCACAATGTTGCCACTACCCTGCCAACATCAGCTGCATCGGCCAGTCGGTGCGGGTCCACATCAAGACCGTCCCAGCTTGTAGAGAACGTCTGACCCAGAATTACGGAGGTTACCCCTACCGAGGTTTCGAATGTCGCTTCCCGCAGGCTTTGGATATACCCGTTAAGGGCGTGTTTGGAAACACTGTAGGCGCCGCATCTTGCCTGTCCTTTCTGTGCAGTAACGGAGCAGATAAACACGATTCTGGATTCCGGTTTGTCCTCTAAAATTTGCATCATAAGCTGTGTTAAGCGTATGGCGCTTAGTGCGTTAACCTCAAACTGCCGCACATAGTCCGGGATAGTGCATTCATCCACCGGTTTCGGGAGGAAGTATCCCGCATTGTTAATCAAAGCCCCGCACTGATTTAAGCGTCCGCTTTGGACAAGCGCTTCCACCTCATCTGCTTTGGTGAGGTCGCAGCATTCTGTTTGGGGTCTTTTCCCTGATATTTCGAAACAAAGCTGAGCTGTTTCTGATAGCCCTGCCCCATCTCTCGCGAGCAGAATCAGCGGATTTGGGAGGAGTCGGGCGCACTCAAGCGCAATACTACGGCCGATGCCCCGGCTTGCACCTGTAATCAGAACGGATGAGTCTTTCGGAACTGCCATTCAGATCAGGGCACGTTTAGAAACTTGTGCGTTTGCAGGCTGATGCCCCACTGCGGATTCTTTTTCACATACTCCACAATCAGCGGCATGCTTTTGGGCGTATCCCACTCAGGCTGAAGCAGGAGCCGGGTTCCTTCCGGACATTTGGCCGCGTTTTCTTCAGCCCAGATCAGATCTTTGTTGGTGAGTACCACCACCTTCAGCTCATCAACATAAGGGTAAACTTCATCCAGCGGTTTTTTAAAGCGTTTGGGCGAAAGGGTAATCCAGTCCAGTATGCCGCTCAGAGGTGAGGAACCGCTTGTTTCGATATGGATTTCGAGGCCCCGTGCTTTGAGGCTTTTGGTGAGCGGGAGCAGATCGTGCAGCAACGGCTCTCCGCCGGTTATTACGGCAAAGGGTGCTCCGCTGTCTTTCGCGAGCTCTGCAAGCTGTCCGGTTTTCATGCGGGGGTGCTTGCTTTCATCCCAGCTGTCTTTCACATCGCACCACCAGCACTGCACATCGCAGCCGGCAGTTCGGATAAAATAAGCGGCGCGGCCACTGTGCGCGCCTTCCCCCTGAATGGTATAAAAATGCTCCATTACGGGGTATTCGGTCTGGTCAGAGATTTCGGCAGATCCGATCGCGGCAGGTTGTAGTTCAGCAGGATACATCAGTCGGCGGTATATTCAACCCAGTTGGTTTCAGTTTCCCATACGGTTACGGTAAGCTCAATACCTTCGGGCAGGCGTTTGATGGTTTCTTTGTGCAGAAACTCGGCAATGCGTTCGGCTGTAGTCGAAACCGTCATCACATCATTTAAAACCGCATGATCAAGACCGCCCTTTTCGAAGTCGGCAGCTGCCCACTTCAGTTCTTTAAAATCACAAACCATGTCGGGCGTTTTGAGATAGGCCGATGGATTGAGTTTCGTGGACTCAGCGGTCATCCTCACTTTGTAGGTGTGCCCGTGCATACGGCCACATTTTCCGTCGTAGCCTTCGATAAAATGAGCGGAGTCTATTCTAAATTCTGTATTGAGTTTCCAGCGAGGCATATTTTGTTCTTGTAATCTGATTTGGCTTAATTAGGTAAAATAAGCATATTTTACTTTCTTTTCGCCATCAGGCTCCCGATTCGCATAAATCCCTCCCCTCACTTGCCTTACCTCCTATCCCTCCTGCTGCCGGCTCTGCTGTTTTCCGGCTTATCAGTTCCCCCACAAGATGTTGATTCAGATGACCCGGATACGGTCATTATACGCGGACTCTGGCGCTCCGGCGAAATGGCCCGGTTCGAGCTTTCAGAAACCGTCCGGATTTTTGAGGACGGACAGCTTTCGGGCGAGCGGCAGCAAAGTACGCTGGTTCACGTGGATGTTGCCGCCCGTACGCCGGGGCAGCGCTACGTGCTGATCTGGCAGATGCTTGAGACCAATGCCGTTTTATTCGGCGACCCCGCCCTTGATCAGTTTATGCACAGCCTGATCGCGGACGGCATTGTGATTGAAACCGACGGCTACGGGGGGATCCGCCAAAGCACAAACATGAGTGATATTTTCGGACACTTCAAAAACGCCGCCCTTGAGCTGGATGAAGCGAATCACTGGACCGGCCGGGAGCCGTTCAGGCAGCAGCTTCAGCTGTATCTGGATGATGAGTCCCTCTTTGAATCCCTGCTCATGCGTGATATCCGGTTTATGTTCGGGTTGCACGGGGTTGAGCTGCGGCTGGATCAGGTTTTTGAGTATCAGACCTGGCAGGAAAATCCCTGGGGGGCCGCAGCGGAATCAACCGGTCTGCTTTTTATTGAAGATTATGATGAAGCCCGCCAAATTCTGACCGTCGTGAATGAAGTGCGCCTGCCTCAGCCGCTGCCCGAAGGCCATCCGGTTCTTGAGGAAACACAGCGATACGACATTCAGGCACGTACCGGCTGGCTTCAGGAGGTCTGGCTTACCGATGTAATCGATTTTGATGGCATCAGGCGCGAACGTGAGCTGCATATTCAGAAGGTGCCGTTCTGATGCACACCCATCTTTCAAATTCATAGTTCTGATATGGATACCCTGCAGCTGCTGATTTACATAGCCGACCTTACCGGCGTGGCAGTTTTTGCGATTTCAGGCGCTCTCGCTGCCGGCCGCAAAAGCCTTGACCTGCTTGGAGTGCTCATCATCTCGGTTGTTACAGCCATTGGAGGCGGTACGCTGCGCGATTTGCTTCTGGGTCGGAATCCCGTTTTCTGGATGCTCGACCCAACGTATTTGTACGTTATTTTTGCCGCGGCGGGCCTCACCCTCATTTATTCGCGCTACAACAAACCGCCGCTTCGGGCGCTGCTGATTGCCGATGCCTTCGGCCTCGCGCTGTTTGCCATCCTCGGTGCCGGCATTGCTGAGAATGCGGGCGTCTCCTGGATCATCGTCATCATCCTCGGTACCATGAGCGGCGTTGCCGGCGGCATCCTGCGGGATATCATCACCAATGAAATCCCCCTGATTCTGCGCCGCGATTTCTATGCTTCTGCCGCAATTGCCGGCATCATCATTTATCTGCTTGCGAAACAAACCGGCCTCGGCGAGCTAAGCGCTTCCGGTTTGGGATTTTTGGTAGCGGCTGGTTTGCGTCTTGCCGCGATTTTCAAGGGACTCCGCCTACCGGTCTTTCAGCTGCCCGACGAACCGAGTTAGCAGGACAACTCCACTATCATTATCTCTGTTTGGCTACAATTTTCTTGTTGAAAATCAGCAGTAAAATCAACAGTAGGCCGGTCTGGAAGACAAAAGTTGCGAAAGAGTAAAGATCAAACGGGTTGAACCAGCTGTCGGGTGCGAACACGAAAATGGACTGATACAGCCACCATCCCAGCAGAATAGCAGCTTCGACCGGGATAACGTAGCGGATGAGGAAGGTCCAGAGGCGGTGCACGCCCGTTACGGCTTCACCCATACAAAGGATGTCGCTTGTAAATGAATCGGCTCCGTACCGGATGATGGCGATGGCAATGAAGAAGCCCGACACCATAAGCCCAACACCCCACACAAAATCCTGGTTTGCGAAAATATCGAGGGAAAGCGCGGAAGGAAGTCCGAAAAGGAAACCCAGCGTGCAGACCATGCCGGTTGCCTTGTACCGCAGCCAGCCGCTGTCAACCAGTACTTTGGTTGCCAGCTCAATCATGGCGATGAGGCTGCTAAAGGCCGCAAAAGTGAGGGCAAGGAAAAACAGCACGGCAAACACGCGTCCGCCCGGGATTTCAAGGAAAAGCTGCGGCATCCAGATAAAGGTCAGGCCGGTTGAAGCCGGTCCGGAGGTTTGCATCACTTCTACAATCTGTGCCTGTGTCATGCCGGCCCCAAGAATGGCGAAAACGGTCGCAAAAATAGTAACAGCTGCCCAAAGTGAGACCAGGTTGTTGCCGATCCCGGTTTGGAATGCGCTCTTGATGATGCGGTCGCTTTTGCGCATGTAGGCACCATAAGTGAGGATCAGCCCCCATCCTGCTCCGGTATCCCAGGCGTTTTGGGTGAGGGCTTCCAGCCAGATGCGGCCGTTGCCGAGCATGGACCAATCGGGTGTAAACAGGTAGGTGAGGCCCGCGCCGCTGCCCGGCAGCGTTAAGGCCCGAATTCCTGCAACGATGAGAATCACCAGCAGGGTCGGCACCAGAACCAGGTTTACCCGCTCAATCATCTTCACCCCTTTGAACACAACCAAACCGGCAAGCACGATGGCTGCGGCATGAAAAAGCGACGGCATCATACTTCCCTGAAAACTGTCCCACACGGCGTTGGCTGTTTCCATATCAGCCGGAAGCGGCACGAAGAGGGACTGCGCGAGGTAGTACATGGTCCAGCCGGTGACTACGCTGTAATAAAACATGATGGCGGTTGCCACAAAGCCGATGAAGCCGCCCATCCATGCAAAACGCGCGCCCAGCAGTTTGATGAATGAGCCGATAACGCCCCGCCTTCCGTTTCGGCCGATGGCGTATTCGGCGATAATCAGCGGGATTGACCATAGCAGCAGTGAGATCACCCAGGCGAGGATAAATACCCCGGCGCCCTCTTCCCCGCCGTTCTGAGCAGCGATTCGCGGGAAACGCCAGATATTACCCGTGCCGACCGCTATGCCGAGCACGCTTATGATGAGCCCCCATTTCGTAGTAAATCGCTGCAGTGCCTGCTTCGCTTCCGCCATAAGTAGTTGTCAGGTAGTTAGGTTACTGAGAATGCGTGTTTGCGAATCTATGCGTTTCTGATGCATCATGCAACGAGAAATCCGCGGCCTACTCAACCGGTGCGGGTTCGGTCTGCCGCCGGGCTTTTTCTTCCTGCTCGCTCAGCCAGTCAGCAGCGCGCCGGCTAAAGGTCTTGTCGCCGGGCCAGGCAGCAAGCTGCGCCAGAACCTCCGCGGCCTGATCCGTACCGAGCGCAATCATCGCGTCCGTTACAGCTTCCTGATGCAGGTAATTCCAGGAGTAGCCATTCAAATAAGGCGCAATTCGATCAAAAGCATCATCATACCCGGCGGCGGCGTAGATCCGCATGGCCTCCGTGCTCACGAAATAGCTCGAATCTGCGATGGCCTCACGCAGCGTTTGCTGTACGCGCTCATTTTGGGTGAAGGATTCGAGCAGGCGAAGCGCACCCAGCCTCACCTCAACATCCGGCTGACGCCCGTGTTGCCAGTGCTGCAAGCCCGTTTGCAGCACATAAAGGCTTTCCGTACCCCGAAGCAGCTGCATGGCTTTGGCCCGGTTCCGGTGGCTGCGGTCGTTGCGCGCAATAAAATTGAGGTCCTCAGAAAACTGCGATACCATCTCCTGCTGACCAATCATTTTCAGGGCTCCGTACCGTACCGCCGGCTCCATGTGCGCCAGCCGCACACGCAACTGCAAGGCCCCAAGCTCCTGCTGCACTTCTGCCAGCTGATATCCGTACGGGTCAAAAATCACATCAACAACCCGCTCTGGTGCCTTAAAATAAAAGGTGTGCTCTTCCTCGAAAAGTTCAACATCAACCCGCTCAAACCCAAGGCCTGCAATAATATCCAGCTGTGCCTTCATGCGGAACAGCGGCTGACGCGTAAGGTCCTGCGTTTGTTTTAGGGTGATGCGCACCTCGGCCTCACCCGTTTCGGGATTGCGGCCGTTTTCGAAGGAAATGCCGAGCTCAGGGTGCCCCGGCTCATAAAACCACTGATCAAAAAACCAGGCCAGGCTTTCGCCATACTCCGTCTCAAAAACGGCCTGCACATCCCGCATATCAACCGCGCTGAACGCGTGTGTGCGGAGCAGGCTTCTGACCGAGGCCCACCAGACATCATCACCCACCAGCTCATGCAGCATGCCCAGCACCTGCCCGGCTTTGGCGTAGGTGTGCCGGTCGTACATATCCTCCGGCTCGCGGTACTGATTCCAGATTACGGGCCGCCGGTACATTCGGGCTTCCTCAAAATAATCCTGCTTGTGACGAAAGCTGTGATCAACTCCGGTTTCGTAGCCCATCCGGTCCCGCTTGTAGAGGATTTCAAAATAATTGGCAAAACCTTCGTTAAACGGCAGGTTCGCCCAGTCGCGGGTCGTAACCAGATTGCCAAACCACTGATGCACCAGCTCATGTACGATTAAATCGGTATTGTCGCGGTCCAAAGCACCGCGCTCATCATACTGCGCCAGGTGATAGAGGAAAGTCGCCCCCGTGTTTTCCATCCCCCGTGCAATGAAATCCCGAACGGACACCTGCGCGTAAGCTCCCCAGGGATACGGGTAGTCGAAACGCTCCTCAAAATAGGCCATAATATCCTCAGTTCGGGCATAAATGAGGTCTTTGTACGCGGCATAGCGGGGCTCGGTATGGTAGCTATAGAGGATGTCTCCCTCCCATTTTTCAGTGCTTGCGAAAACGCCGGCCGCGAGCGCAAAGAGATAGGGCGCGTGCGGCTGATCCATACGCCAGTAATCTGTACGCAGCCCGCTTTCAGGATCTGTGACGGCCGAAATCAGAAACCCATTGGAGATGGTCGTCATGGAGTCGGGCACGGTAATCCAAAACTCGCTCGTAGCGCGCTCGGCCGGGTGATCGATGGTCGGCAGCCAGAAGCTGTTGTCCTCGGGCTGACCAAGTGTCCATATTTGCGTCGGGCGCGTCGGATCATTTCCGTCGGGATCAATAAAATATAAGCCTCGTTTTGGCGGGAAAGAGCTGAACTCAACCAGCAGGCTCAGCGTATCGCCGCGTGTAAAATCGTGGTTAAGGTCGATGTTTACGAAGGCGGAGTCCTGCACGAAGCTCAGCTGCTGTTCAGATCCGCTGATACTTACGCGATGCAGGGTTGTGGTTTTGGTGTCCAGTATAAGTTCTCTGCCCCGGGCTTGAAGTTTTTCAAAATGAAGTTCTGTTTTACCCGTCACTGCACGGTTTTCGAAATCAAAACCGAGCCAGGCCGACTGATGCATCAGATTCCAGGTCCGCGGCCTGAGAAACTGAGGCTCCCCTTCCGGAATGATCCAGCTTTCAGTTAATATTTCTTCCTCAGAGCTATCAGCGGAGCCGGCTGAGGACGGGAACAGTCCCCCGGCAGCTGAGCATCCTACCCAAAAAAGAGGAATAAAAAAAAGAAGTAAAACAGAAAAAGGTTTTGGTGCGTTAACGGCTGTTTCGGGAAGTGTGATAAACTTCATAATCGGAGACTGTAAACTAATTTCTGATGGCTTGTAAGTCCATAAAGCTATTCCTATTATTACAAGCTTACAAGTTTTCGATGCAAACTCTGCAAATGAATTCCCGAAACGTATTCGCGCTCTCTTTTCTAATCTCTCATTTATTCTGATTTCTTGATGCAAACGGACCACAAAACCCTTAACCGGATTTTTGCCTTAGTCAGTTTTCTGTTCGCTTTTGTGCTGTACATGCTCACCCTTGCACCAACGGCAAGTTTCTGGGATCCGGCTGAACGGATTGCTACAGCCTATGCCCTACAGATTCCGCATCCGCCCGGCGCCCCGATGTATATGCTGCTTGGCAGGCTTTTTTCCATGTTTATGCCGGTGGAGCATGTAGCTTACTCCATTAATATGATGAGTGCGATTGCTTCAGGCATCACCATCATGCTGCTGTATCTTATTGTTGTTCGGCTCGTGCGCACCTTCACCGCAGGGCACCCCGACAGCTGGGATGCTTCAGCCAAAATAGCCATGTACGGTGGTGCTTTAATTGGTGCCCTCACTTTTGCCGCTACCGACAGCCTCTGGTTCATTTCGGTTGAAGCCGAAACCTATGCGATGTCTCTCACATTTACAGCACTCGTTTTCTGGCTGGCTTTGAAATGGGCTTCTGTTGCCGATGAAAAAGGCAATGAGCGCTGGCTGGTTCTCATCGCCTATCTTGTGGGGATAGCCTTCGGGATTCACCTGCTGAATCTTCTGGCCATTTTTGCTATAGGGTTGATAATCTATTTCCGCAAGTTTGATTTCACGGTTACGGGCTTTCTTGCCGCTTCAGGTCTGTCAGTACTGGCCTTTCTCGTAATCTTCCCCGGTACTATTATTTGGATTCCAAACCTGGCGAACAGTCTGAGTCAGGCTACGGTCGGGTTAATAGGTCCGGGACTTTTCATGTTCGGGGTGATGTCGATTTTGGGTGCCGGAATCTGGTACACACATCAAAAGAAAATGAAGGTCGCCAACTACATTATTGTTGCCTACACAGCCATCATGATCGGCTATTCGAGCTATGCTGTAATTTTTATCCGGTCTATGAGCAACCCTGCGATTGATCAGAATAACCCGGATAACATCGAGCGCTTCACGAGTTTTATAAAGCGCGAGCAGTACGGTTCAGCTCCGCTGCTTACAGGCCGTACTTTTGATAACATGCAGATGGATATCGACCGCAGTAGCGAGGCGTTTTTCCCTCGCAGGCACTCCTCTCAACCGTCGCATCTCGCGGTTTATGCCAACTACTCGAGCGATCTGGATTTCTTCCTGCGTTATCAGCTCGGGCATATGTACTTCCGATACTTTAACTTCAATTTTATAGGCAGGCAGGCCGACATTCAGGATGCCCCTTCTTATTGGGGGGTGTTTAAAGCTGATGAGCGCTTTGCAGATAACCCGGCAAATAACTTTTACTGGTATCTGCCTTTCCTGCTCGGACTTTTCGGTGCAATTTATCATTTCGTGCGCGATTGGAGGCGCGCACTTTCGGTGCTTGCGCTGTTTGTAATGACGGGCATTGCGATTGTCGTTTTCCTAAATCAAACACCTATGCAACCGCGTGAACGGGATTATTCCTATGCGGGCTCTTTCTTTGCCTTCTCTATTTGGATAGGGCTGGGCGCTACAGGCCTGATTGATATGCTTCGGATGGCCGTTCGCAACAACACGGCTTTAATCGGGGCGCTTGTGGTGATGTACCTGCTCGTACCGCTGCGTGTGCTAACGGAAAATTATTTTGACCATGACCGCAGTCAGCGCTATGTAGCACCCGACTACGCCTATAATCTTCTGAATTCAGTTGAGCCGCACAGTATTCTATTCACCAACGGGGATAACGACACCTTCCCGCTCTGGTTCCTGCAGGAAGTGTACGGCATCCGTACCGATGTGCGCATTGTGTGCCTGAGTTTGCTTAACACCTCCTGGTACATCGATCAGGTGAAGAACCGCTGGAATCACGATGCCCCGCCGGTCCGCCTCTCCTACACTGACCGCGAAATACAGAATATCGAAGACAAGTTTCAGTTTGCGCGGGAGTCTGATTTCCACCGCCCCGGTACCGTCCGGATTCCGTTTGACCGTGAGCGCTTTGCGAGAATCATCGCAGATGAGCGTCAGCCGGGGCAGGTCACCATCGATGAGCACATTGCCGCGGGCGTGCCCGTTTGGCCTGAAGACCTTCACAAGCCGGAATTCACCTTCCACATCCCCCTCGAAGAACTCGATGATGAAATCAGCTTCTTCCATCAGGGTCAGGTGCTGTTTTCTGATGGCGAGCGCACCTTCCATTATACCCGCATTCAGGACGACATCGTACTCGACATCATCCGCGAAAACCTTAACGAGCGGCCGATTTACTTCGCCATTACCGTAGCCGGCGATGCCATGCTCGGCATGGAAAACTACCTCCGCCTTGAAGGCAAAGCCTTCCGCGTGATCCCCCAATTCCATGAGGAAGAGTTCGGCCATCTCGATACCCGAATACACGGCGAGCGCCTGAAGCAGTTCCGCCTTCGCAACGTGAATAAGGAAGGCGTGTATTTCGATCAGAACATCCGCCGTATGCTCGATAACTACCGCACGGTCTTTACCCGTCAGGCAAATGCGTACATTTTGCAGGGCGACTCCGGGCGTGCCAATTACTGGCTCACCTGGGGTGAGGAAATCATGCCGTTCCATACCGTTCAGCCTGACCTCACCTCCCTGCTTACTTACGCGCTGCGCTATGCGCAGGCCGAAAACGGAGAAGACGCGACCCGGCTTGCAGATGAATTCCTGCCCGAATTTATGCGTGAGCTCACCCGGGTAGTAGCCGGCATGGATTCCGTTGAAGATGAGCTCGAACGCATAGAAGCCCGCCTTCGTGACCCCGCAATACGCGGAAATGCAGACCGCAGAAACAGGCTCATCGCACGTTCACAACATCTTGAAAATACCCTGCGGCAAAATCACCGCCGGTACACGAGCAACCTCTCCCGCCTGATCGTGATGCAGCAGATTTATTTCCTGGCCGGAGAAGAAGATAAAGCCGTTTCTGTAGCTGATCAGATTGACGCCATCGTAGGTTCGCCAACTAACTTCCCGCGCGACCGTCAGTCGAATGATGAAGCCTTTAGCAGAATTTTTATTTAGTCCGGTATGCGGGTCATCTGAAGTTTTCAAGGTGACCCGCCCTTTGGCTTTAGTGATAAAGCTTCTGTATATTCAGTGTTAAACTAACGTTCAGAACGAATCCGGGGCTGAGTTCAGTTAATGGAACCAACACGGACCCGAACGTTTGATGCATGCGTCCGAAACCAAACCATCATTACCTCATGATACACGACTTTTCTGCTGATCACATAGATGATGTAACAAGAGTGCTCGATAGCGTATACAAAAAAATAGGCGATATCTACCGGTTTATTTTGTATGCTGAAAATTCTGAAATGAAGTCGGTCGTGGAAATTAATATGGGTGTTGAACATGAGGGCAAGCAGGTTAATCTTGTTTCTGTTTATGCGCACAATGTATTTCTTCAGCTTCACAACTGCACCGGATTTGTAGCAAGTGATACCCTGCAGCAGGTTACCTTTTTTGGTAAAACAGGAGGCCAAACCACAGGCCTTATCATTGAGCGGAACGGTTCTGTGAATATGTATGCCAATGTTGACGATACATTGCTGAGCGGCGATTTCACAAAGCTGCCACCGGAAATCATGATGGGTTCCATCGCCCTTTCTTTAACTGAATCCCTTGATTTTGAAGGGTTTTCATTTGATGAGTAAATACCGTTGGCAATAGCTGAGTTTAATTTTTTTAACGAAACAGACCTGCGGCTTCCACTTGATGAAAAAGTAGCGCTGAAAATTACAGGCGCCGTTTTTCAGGGGGAAAATCGCAGTTGTTCCCTTTTGGAGATTGTTTTTGTGGATGATGCTGAAATTCTGCGTATCAATCAGGAGCACCTGCAGCATGATTATGTTACAGACATTATCACCTTCCCCTACCATGAGGGGGAAGAAGACATCGAAGGGACTCTGTTTTGTTGCGCTACTCAAATTATCAGACAGGCAGCTGAAGAAAAAATTTTGGCAGGCACGGAATTTGCAAGAATACTGATTCATGGCGTGCTGCATTTATGCGGCTATGAAGATGCACAGCCGGCGCAGAAACAGCGCATGACCGAAAAAGAAAATTATTATTTAAATCAGCTTGAATTTACAGTATGAGAACCAACGTAATTGATCTCATTATTGAGATGATCAGGCAGGTAAGGGCCGGTCAGAAGCTCAAAGACATTGATCCAAAGTCTTTCGACGGCTACAACCGTGCGGAAACTTCCGCAGCTTACTCATGGATTCTGCATAAAAGCGACAGGGATAAAATAAGCAAAGAAGCCGGCGTAATTGACGCCCGACGCAACACCCGTATCCTGCACTCTGCAGAGCGGCTGATGCTTTCAACAGAAGCGCAGGGATATCTTATTGAGCTGTTTAACATCGGCGTTATCGATAATTCAGATATGGAAAATATCATCGAACACTGTATGATTACTTCCATGGAAAAAATTGATCTTGAACGGATGAAAGAAATTGTGGCAAGTCTGGTTTTCGGAACCGGCGAAAAAAGCCGACCCAACTCCGTTTTCCTGCGCGGTAACGAGACCATCAACTGAATTTCAGGCCGGAACCAATGCCCCGAAGCACGGGCGAAATCGTTTCCGGAACCCTGCTCATTGTAGAGTCACCGGTACTTGCGGCAGCTGTAAACCGCCTGAAGCTGCCGCAGATTACTGCTTTTGCAACCCGCGGCTTTGCCTGGCTCCCAAAATCAGAACCCGGAACGGGCCGCCTGATTGCAAGAGCAAACCCGGATCTCTCCGGGGTCAGAAAAGCGCTGAAGGAGCTGCATCCGGCTTTTTACGATATCGTAATTGCAGCCGATGCTGACCCAAGCGGGTATTTCATTTCCCGCGCGGTTGCGAAATTTCTGGGGAAACGCGGCGGTATCCGTTTTGGTCAGCTCACCGCGATAAGTGCTGAGGCGCTGGAAAAAGCCATTGCAACAGCCCGACCGGAGCTGCCCTTTGATGACGAACAGCTCCGGCGCCATTTTTTTATCCGGCAGCAGTACCGCTCATTCTTTTCTGAGCCGCTGCCGCTCATGCTCGCTTTGGGGCTGCTTTCCGGGCCTTTCCCGGCGCAGACCTACATCACCCCAAACAAAAAACACTTCATCCGAAGTCTGAAACCGGCGCTTCAATTGGCTGAGGTTTCCCTTAAGCTCCGGCCTTCACCCGCCGAAGGCCTGTACCCTGCTGTTCCGGCTCCGCCCTCTGCGGCTGTGCTCCCGTATGTGCGCGGTCAGCGTTTCGCAGCGACGCAGGAGCAGATCAGCAGGCTTTTCTGTTTTCAGGATGATGCCCTTGGCCGCACGCTCATCAGCTATCCCCGAACGCGGTCGAACGCCTGGTACCCCGAAACCTGGGATACGCTGGGTGAACAGCTGCAGCGCACTGAGCCGGGCGCGGTTCAGATTCCGGTAGCCATGCGGGCGATCGCTCCGGCCGGCAGCGCGCATGAGGCGCTTCACGTGATCAGCCTCAGCGACAGCCCGCATCAGATGCGCGCTTTCCTGAAAAAAGAGCTGCTCTTTCTTTATGAGCTGATTTACCGGCATACAAAAGCTGCGGTGAGCATCCCTCCTGCTTTACACAAAAATCAGATCCTGCAGGATGAACAGGAACGCTTATTTTGGGCCGACCTTCCCTTGTTGAAGGATGAGGTGATGCAGGTTAAGCCGGTCGTGACGCTTCAGCAGTTTATGCAAATGCTGCTCAATACCGGGTGGGTTACCGCAGGGAGTCTTGGAACCGCCACGGATGCGGTACTCACTTCGGGACACATCACCCTTGAAACCCGGCCGGAACCGCACCTGCGGGTGAATAACAGCACTTCGGCTCAGGAACTATGCCTTCGGGCGAAACGTACACGCCGTATGATGGAAAACGCTGCCGGCCTGAAATCAGATGCAGCTTTGAGTCCGGCACAGTTCAACAAGCTATGTACCCAACTATTCAGGGATGAAAACTGACAATCCTACTTTTGAATCGGTCTTCCGGAAACATCTTTCCGGCCGGCTCGCTGGTGAGGGCAAGTACGCCTCACCCAAACCCCCGCCCGAAAATACCCCGCCGACAGCGGGCCTGCGCCTGCTTATGGCCGTGCCCTGGCTGCTCGGAATTTTGTTTGTGCTCTCCTTTTGGTGGGATTTCGACGGCATGGTGATTGAAACCGGCTTTCAGCGCCTGCCGCTTGAAGGGGTGCTGCGCATCGTGAGCGTGAGCGGACTGATCGGCTTCCTCACCAACTGGATTGCCATCAGCATGCTGTTTTACCCGAGGAAGAAGCGTCCGCTGCTGGGGCAGGGCCTCATCCCGGCACAAAAAGACCGCATCGCGAAACGGCTCTCCGCGGCGGTTGAGCGGGAGCTGATCAACCCCGAGCTTGTGAAAAAGGAATTTGTGGAATCGGGCCTGCTGAACCGCTACACCGACCTGCTAATCTGGGATGTGAAATCTCTGGTTGATGATCCGGGCTTCCGGGAAGACCTCAGCAAGCTGATGCACCGCTACATTACCGAAGCTTTTGCGGACCCGGCCATGAAAGCGCGGATTGTGGATGAAGCCGAGCAGGCGGTGCTTGAAAGCGTGCGCGAAAATAGATTTGAGACAACCGCCCTCAAAATGTACCTGTTGGTGCGTGGTAAAACGCTGCGGGAGATGCTGGCTGATGCAGCAGAAAAACTGCCGGCCAAACTAACGCGCGCAACCGAGCCGATAGAAGAGCTGCTCAGCACCATCCCGGCCCGCATGCGCAAAGACCGCGCACAGCTGCAAAACCTCTTCCTGCTGGTGATTAACGGCATTGTGGATAAAATCGAAGTGCAGAAAATTATCGAGACCAACATCAACAGCTATGATGAGTCAAAACTTGAGGCGGTAATCCGCGGTGCTTCCGATACGCAGCTGCGCTACATCAAATACCTGGGTGCGGTGATTGGCTTCGGTGGCGGCTTCGTAATCTGGCAGCCCATGCTCAGCCTTGCCGTTTTGATCACCGCCGGATTTGTGATTTGGCTTGCGGATCGGATTTTAGGCGGAGTCTGAACAGGATTGTCGGGAAAATTACCTGTCTTTTATTCTGATTATTTTTGACCCAAATGGACAAAATGACAAAGCCTGCAGGACAAAACCCGGGCGGGATTGCAACTATAATGAGCCCTGAAGGGGCATTTAAACTGTCACCTGAATTTACCGGATTACTTCGGGTTTACAGGATTTCAGGATGGCAGTGCGATCCGGAAACGGCAACAACCAAAAGCAAGAGCTTTGCCGTAGGGTTGGAGGTTTTGAACTGTAACGGCTGACCGTGATGTGCACGGCGTTTACCCCAAAAAGCATACGCATGAAATGCCACTCCAGCTCTACTCAGGTTTACAAAATGATTGCTGGTAATTTTTAGCCAGGGGCTTTCACCATATTTTCCGCTTCGGGAAGGCTTAGGGCGGTGAGGATGCCGGCGAGCATGATGAGCGCAAACAGGCCGATGAGCCAGGGTGTGCCGAAGAGGTCGGCGACGAAGCCGAGCACGGCGGAGCTGAGGGTTACGAGGCCGATCAGGGTGTTGCTCACCGCAACGTAGAGCGGACGGTCCGCCTCGGGGGCGGCATCAACGATGTAGGTTTTGCGGCCGAGGCGGGTGCCGGCCTGCGCCATGCCTCCGATAAAGAAGACAGCCGCAAACGCCCAGGGCGTCTGCCAGGATTCGGGAAATATCAGGAAGGAAAGGGCGAGTGCGCAGCCGAGCATACCGACCACGCCTCCGGCCGCCATCACCAGGCGGCTTGAGCGGTCGGCGAAGCGCCCCCAAAAATAGCTGCTCAGCACCGAAGCAAGGCTGCTTGCGATCACAAAAATGCCGAGGCTGCTCACCGCTGTGCCGGTCACCTCCCGGGCAAGCAGGGCGTAGAAGGGAATCACCAGCATCACGCTGAGCAGCAGGCCGCGGGCCAGCACGAGGCGGGCGAAAAACGGCTGCTCTTTGATGAGCTTCCAGCCGGCTTTGGCTTCCTGCAGGGCGTTGCGCCCGCCGGCGGTTGCGCCGTCTTCTTCCCGGATGAGTGCGAAAAGCAGCGCGGCGCCGAACCAGAGTGCGGCGGCGGTGAGCAGCAGCCACACGTAAAGGGCGATATCCTCCCCTTCACCAAGGTAGCGGTGCAGCACGAAACCCGCGCCGAGCGAGAGGAGTCCGCCGGTTGTGGCCCGAACCGACAGCAGCGTGCCCCGCTTTCCCTTCGGGATGGTTTTAGCCAGCACATCTTTGAAGCTCACCGATCCGACCCCGCTTGCCAGACTAAAAATAAGCAGCAGCCCGAGTACCGCGATGCCGCCGGCAAGTCCGTCGAGCAGGAAGGCCGCAGCGGCCATCAGCAGCAGGGCGAGCGCCTGAACCGTGCCGGCCCCGACCCAGAACCACTTCCGGCGGGCGAATTTCCGGATGCGGCCCGAGACCGAAAGCTGCGGAATCAGCGAGCCGCCTTTGTGCAGCGGCACCAGAAAACCGCTCAGGCTTGCGGGAGCGCCCATGGCCCCCAGCAGCCACGGCAGCACCAGCGAAGGACTCGCAATCTGCTCGGCAAGCTTGGTTGCGGCACCGTTCAGGCTGTTGAGCAGAAAATTGCCCGGGGCCTCACGGCAGGCGCTGTCGGGTATGGCCTCGCAGCTTCGCTCATCCTCTTCCGTGAGGATTTCATATACCCGCTCAACCGTTTTGTTTTGGTGAAGGCTCATCTCAATACTTAAAAAGGTGATTTCAGTTTAGATCGCAGATCAAAGGTTTGGGAGCTCTTCATCATTTCGGAAGCACATCCATCGAAAAAGAAAATCACCATTCCACAAATGTGAAGGAATCGCCGTCGAACAGACCTTTGTCGCTTAGCTTGAGCGAAGGGATCACGAGCAGGGCCATGAAGGAGATGAGCATGTAGGGGGCCTTCAGCGTGCTGCCCATGTCGCGGGCGATGCGTGTGAGCCGCTCGTAGGCTTCGCCCACATCTTCGCCGGGCGCATTGGTCATGATGCCCGCGACCGGCAACGGCAGCAGGTCTTCCTGCTCGCCATGAAAGGCCGCAATGCCGCCTTTGGCTTCCATCACCAGATTTACAACCCGCGCGAGGTCGGCATCGGAAGTTCCCACCGCAATAATATTGTGGCAGTCATGCCCGACCGAGGAGGCAATCGCCCCGTTTTTGATGCCGAAATTCTGAATGAAGGCAACGGCCGGTTTCGCCTGCTGATAGCGGTTTACGACGGCCATTTTCAGGATGTCGTTTTTGAGGTCCGGCTGCACGAGGCTGCCGAGTTTGGGCAGTACGCGCATTTCTTTTTGGGTGATAAGCTCCCCGTCGATGGCCTGAATGACCGGAAAAATCGTTGCGGAGCTTTCCTTCTCAAAATCCTCCGGGCTGAGGGTGTAGCTCACAAAGTTATTCAGGAGTCCGGCCTGCACTTTCGGGAACTGCACCCTGCCGCCGGCAAAAACCTGCTTTCCGTCGATCCAGGTTTCGGTGACGCGGAAATGGGTGAGATCTTCGGTGATGATGAAATCGGCCGGGTCGCCGGGCTGAAGCAGGCCTGCGGGCAGGCCGTAGTGCTGCACCGGGGCAACACAGGCCGCATGGAGCACATCAAACAGCGGATACCCCAGCCCAACGGCCCGCGCCACCAGCTCGTTGATGTGCCCTAACACCAGATCATCGGGGTGCTTGTCGTCGGAGCAGAACATCAGCCGGTCGGGATAGTCGTCGAACAGACTGATGAGCGCATCGAAGTTTTTGGCCGCGCTTCCCTCCCGAATCAGGATTTTCATGCCGGCCGCGATTTTGTCGAGGGCTTCTTCTTTGGTGAAGCACTCGTGATCGGTCGAAATGCCGGCCGAGGCATATTTCCGCGCCTGTTCGCCCTTCAGACCCGGGGCGTGACCGTCAACCGGTTTGCCGGCTTTCCGGGCGGCTTCGATTTTTTTGAGGACTTCGGCATCATCATACAAAACACCCGGCCAGTTCATCATCTCGGCCAGGTAGTAGATATCGGGCCGGGCGAGCAGCGCAGCGACATCATCCGCATCGAGCACGGCACCGGCGGTTTCGAACCGGGTTGCGGGCACACAGGAAGGCGCCCCGAAGCAAAATTTCAGGGGCACAGTTTGGCCGTCTTCAATCATAAAGGTTACCCCTTCGAGTCCGCACACGTTCGCAATTTCGTGCGGATCAGAAACCGTGGCAACGGTTCCGTGCTTCACCGCAAGCCGGGCAAATGCCGAGGGCACCAGCATGGAGCTTTCAATATGGATGTGCGCATCAACGAAACCGGGAAGGATAAACTGTTGCGGCGCAGCGGCTTCCTCTTCTATTTGCAGAATCTTACCGCCCTCTGTGTGAAGGGTTCCGGGATAAATCCGCCGGCTGATGACATCAACAATCTGACCTGAAATTTTTGGCATCTTCGTTTGCTGCTTAAAACGTAGTTGGTTAGGTTGGCTGGGAAGATAGGAAAAGCCGACTGATTTACATGAGTCCGGGTGGTTTTC